>JAADER010000010.1 GCA_013153275.1 Thermoproteota archaeon | reverse complement strand
CCGGGCAGTGCGAGAATGTATCCGGAGACTGATCTCAGACCTGTCAACGCTAGGAGGATCATGCTTGTGATAGAGGGTCTTGTTCCAGAGACGATAGATAAGAGAGTTGAAAGATACGTGTCGCTCGGAGTAAGCAGAGAGCTTGCAATACAGGCAGTGAAGTCTCCACAGGCAGAGCTCATAGATAAGCTAATAGAGAAGTATGGTGACAGGGTTCAGCCTAGCGTGATAATATCAACCGTGATAATGACGCTGAAGAACCTTCAGAAGGAGGGAGTAGACATATCGAGAATAGCTGAGGAGGATCTTGAAGAGTGTATAAGACTGCTAGCTGAGAGAGTGATAGTGAAGGAGGCTATTCCAGAGATCCTTAAACAGGTCGCCAACACTGGAGAGAGACCGTCAAAAATAGTTGAGAAGCTTGGAATAAGAAGACTAAGCTACGAGGAGGTTCTAGAACATGTGAAGAAGGTTGTAGAGAACTCAAAGATAAGAGATGTGAACAAACTTCTCGGATCCTGTATGAGAGAGCTTAGAGGAAGAGCAGATGTTGAAGACGTGAGAAGGGCACTAGAGACACTACTGTCAGATAGATCCTAGATCACCAGGCAAGATACTTCAATAACAGCACTATATCACCTACATCGAACCTGCCATTATGATTTAGATCGCATGGCACTGGGGGACTCACATTCTCTCTAAGATATCTTAATCCTAGGACGATATCTCCAACGTCTATTCTTCCATCCCTGTTGAAGTCACATGCAAGAACCTTCATAGCTGAGACAGTGACGACGTATGTTTTTGAGATGTTTTCTCCTGTTATTGTTGAGGATAGTATATACTTGGTTTCTATGTTTACTGTACCCTTCCTGTAGGTATGTACTGTTATGTACCCTATCAGTAGCTTATGTACTAGCTTATCCAGCCTTATCCTGAGAGAGACCTCCGTTGAGTTGTGATATATCACGTTCACGTTGCCTTCTGAGAGCCTTACTGTGCCTACGTTGATTATTCTCAGTAATGATGAGTTCTCATCGATTATGGTTATTGTGCCATTCATTAGGGTACAGTTTACGAGGTATATCTTTATATTCTGTGTCTTACCTATGACGAATGACGTCGGTGTTCTTAGAACTATCCTGCAGTCTACTAGGGACCTCAGCATAGCTATTTTGAATGGTATTATTTTCTGCTCTATCGCATATTGGAGTGGTTCTTTCTCTAGTTTTGGAAGAACTAGGATTATGGTGCTCTTTTCAACTTTTACTAGAGAGCCATTACCTATTCTCACTATGGTGTCGGCATCTGTCTGGTATAGATATGCCACGATGCTATGAGTGTTTGTGTAGAGTCTGTAGTGTCCTTCCGCTATGTTTGGATGTATGTAGAGGGGAGCTCTATACCATACATAGAACGTGCCTGATGTAGTGTTCATGTATATTGGTCTTATCTTCAGGTTTGGATAGGGTGGGAATCCTCTGAGGAAGAGTCTATATGCACTATATGTCAGGTTCTGCACAAAGAGTGAGGCTGATGGGCTCGGGGATCCGTATATTATCTGCATTGTATGTGAATTGAGACCTTCCTTATCAAATATGTACCACATCAGTGGCGCATATATGTAGTAGGAGAGGTAGCTCAGGTCTCCGCAATATGAGTCACATGCGCCCCACGTGCCATGGCTTCTCATGCATATTCTCATACATCTCTCATAGAGTACGTACCAAGCCCATGCTGGATCATATCTGTACCATCTGTAGTAGAACCATATGCGTGACCATCCTAAGAGCGAGAGAAATAGCGTTCTATTCCATACATAGTATGGTGCTGCTATCGCTCCACCCTCGATAGTCCACCAGTTCTCTCTCCAGTACTGTAAGAACGTTGAGTTTCTCATGTAGTAGGTCTGTGCTGAGTGAAAGAGCTCGTGAGCAACTACGTCCTTTATAGATAGCTGTGGTGGAGCCATCATGGACGAGTTGACTGCGACAACCCATACACAGCCTATGCTTGTGCCGTTTCTCAGCACCAGGAACTGAGGCATAGTGACACCAAGAACACCTGAGCCCAGGACACGGAGATTATATGTCATTATGACAAACGGAGGCCCAAGGCAGGGTGGGGCTATCCTGATACCGTGACTCAGGTACCATCTTATAACATACTCAGCATCCTTCACAAACATGCTGAACGTATAGTTCGTTGGTGGAGACACATCTGCAATGAGAAAGTCACCATAGGAGACAATATCTTTCTTAACGTCTCTAACGCAGATCACCTTGGCTAGGAGAGATGCTGTACTAGAGACTTGCCCTAGAGCTATGAAGAGAGATGGATATGGGACTGTCACTGTTATATGCACTATCTCCGACTTATTTGGATATAATGTCACTTTCTTACTAGATGACGTACAGTAGAAAGAGAATATGTCACATAGAAGCACTGTGACATTCGTTTTTAGAGGCTTAGTACTGTTAGTGACGTAGGACACTACTAGGGTCATGTTGAGACTGCCAGGTTCAACTATGTACGCCCTTTTCTTAGAGGCCAGCAGTATTGTCGAATATGCATGCACGATCAATATTGTACATAGTATAACGACTACAGACAGGACCGTCAAAGTTCGGGCTAAAGTACCTATTCTCATATTTATATCAGATCTAAGATTACTACAGTGGTATTTTTAAAAACTATGATAAAGTTTAGATTCTCGTGAACAGAACTATCATACTTGTCACGGCACTGATAGTGGCAGCGGTGATAGGAATAACAGCATACATGTATCTAGTAGGTACGTCACATACCAATATAGAGGAGAACGCTCTCGCCCTGACCGAGAGATGTGTTCATCTTGTTCCGGTAGGGAAGTCAATGTTTATGCTAGTGAAGGTTGAGGAGTGTGGTGGTTGTAACATTGTGAAGAATAGCGTCCATATTAGTGAAGTGATGCTTATGTTAGGTAACAAGGTTGCATGCTATAAGGTGGTGAACAAGTCTCTTGTAAGTGGTAGTGTGATGATATTTCCACCCTGTATCCCTAAGACTCCCGGAGTATATAAGCTCTGTGTCAGACTAAGCAATGGTGTTGTTCTATGTAAGAATAATGTACTCATAGCTATCATGAGGTGAGCTCGTGAGCTCATGTAAAAATACCTTTAAATACTGAATCTCTCTAACTTCAGTGTAATGCCCACCGCCTACATAGTGACCGATACGCTTGGAGTAGTTGCTCTAGATGAGGAGGGCAATGTCGTAGAGAAGGTGCTCTACGAGGGTCCTGACCAGGTGATTGCGCAGAAGCTCACGAGCATAGAGAAGGGTGAGCCCATACCTGAGATAACGAAGATAGTAGAGGCAGTCAAGTCGAAGGGGTACAACGTGCTCGTAATAGAGCACAGAGAGCTAGCAAGGAACCTAGCATCAACATTCAAGGACGTTGAGATAAGAGCAGAGATACCTAGCAAAGGCGGAGACATGTTCAGAGAACAGTTTGAGAGCAGATATCTGAAAGAGGTGTACGGAATAGAGGACTTCTGGGAATACTATAAGAGAATGTACGACATAACGGTGCTCCAGACTCGTCTAAAGCTGAGAAAAGTAGCAGAGAAGAGAGACCTATTCATAGCCAATGCAATAAGCGCAGTAGACGACTGCGACAAGATGATGAACCTCATGGCATCAAGACTAAGAGAGTGGTATGGACTGCACTTTCCAGAGCTCGAGGAGCTTGTCAGAGACCATAGAGACTACGTGAAGCTACTATACGAGCTTGGCCACAGATCGAACTACACTGTAGAGAACATAAAGAAGGTTCTTCCAAACATATCTGAGGAGAGGGCTAGAAAGATTGCGGAGGCTGCGGAGAGAAGTGTTGGTGCGGAGATGGCAGAGTTCGACCTCGACGCAATAAGGGCCTATGCTAAGATCTTCATAACAGCTATGGAGGCTAGAAAGAAGCTCGCAGAGTATATTGATGAGGCGATGAAGGACGTTGCTCCAAACATAAGAGAGCTAGTAGGTTCACTACTTGGTGCGAGACTGTTAAACCTTGCAGGAGGACTGCTCAAGCTTGCGCTACTACCAGCATCTACGATACAGGTCCTCGGAGCAGAGAAGGCACTATTCAGAGCACTGAGAACAGGAGGAAAACCGCCAAAACATGGAGTGATATTCCAGTTCCCTGAGATATTCAGAGCACCAAGATGGCAGAGAGGAAAGATAGCTAGAGCACTCGCAGCGAAGCTAGCAATAGCCGCAAAGGCAGACGCGTTTACAGGAAACTTCATAGCTCCAAAACTCAAGGAGGAGCTAATGAAGAGGATACAGGAGATAAAGACGCTATACGCAAAGCCACCCCCAAGAAAACCAGAAGCAAAGGCGAGACCAAAGCCAGCTCCAGCAAGAAGAGAGGGCAGAGGTGGCCCGCCACCGCCTCCTCCGAGAGGAGAGAGAAAGCCAGCTCCAAAGAGGTAACAGTATAACTAATGCTTCCATTTCTTAACAATGTAGTAGAGTACCTGAGATCTATCACAGGTAGTGGACTACTCTTCATAATACTTTCAACATACGTAATATCGTTCATATCAAACTGCATACCTTACCTGACAGTTCCATATCTAGCAATAATATTTTTCTACACATCTCTATTCTCAAACAATATAGAACTTGTAACAATAATAATCCTCATATCAAGCCTGGGAGCGGCTACAGGAAAGGTGATAGTATATCTCATAGGGAAATCTCTGAGAAGACTTGTCATAGGAAAAGTATCAGAGCAAGATATAGAGCTATTTAACAAACTTGCAGACAAAGGAATATTTTTCGCAATATTCGTCTTCGCAGCAACCCCACTCCCCGACGATGTTCTCTACATAATTGTAGGTGCATTAAAATACAGCCCACTGAGGTTCTTCGCAGCATGTCTAGCCGGGAAGATAGTGATAACAAGCTTCGTAGCATTCTCAGGTGAAGCAATAGGAGATGTTGTACCACCAGGACTAGTAATCATACTCTCTATAGCAATAACGGTCCTCGTAATACTGTTCATGAGAAGGATAGACTGGGAGAAGCTTGTACGATCAATGATAGAGGATGGTGCCCATAGAGCAATTATGAGGTTCATATCCAATCCTAGAGAGTTCCTTAAGCAGAGTAGCGGATCAGAAACACCGGTTCCACATCACTAGTCAGAGTTGGCAGGCCTACATCATCTTACGCTACTCTTGCGACAGACTCTATGTCGTCAACGTAGACGCATAGTGCCTCTGCGATCTCTTTCTCGCTCATGTTTAACATTGGTGATATATCTAGCCTCATGACGGTGTAGTATTCTCTGCATCTCAGCAGTACGTAGGCCGCCTTTTCTTGTCTATCTATTAACATATATGTGCAATAGTTTACGAGCACGAGATCCTTGCCAAGCCACACCTGTCTGTTACTTACTATCGCTCTCCTACATATCTCCTCGACTCTTCTCACTAGCTTCATGAATGCTGATGCATCGCCTCTCTTCGCTTCGTCTATTAGTCTCACTATGCTCTCACTCATCTTATACAGTAGAGTTCTACGGTCCTCGCTTATAAAGCTTAATTTGTACGTTAGAACTTGCTTTTACATATGCAGGAGAGCATCATACTGGCAATAAGCTCGTCCGAGGAGTTTATAAAGAAGATCCTCAATGTATCTACAGTATACGTGTTCAGGACATTTGGAGCGAGATGCAAGGTCTTTGGAATGTTCCTGATATCTCCAGGCAGGATTCTGAGAGAGCCATCATCTGTATGCGTCTACGCTGATAATCGAGGAGACCTCACATATGTTACGTCAGTGTCCTCCTCCTATGTAAATAACAGGTTTAGAAGCTCTGGGAGAGAGATAGCGATAGTTCTCGACATGTATAATCCTCCATGTGTAACAATGGTGAGATTTCTCTGCTATCTCTCAGAGACGGTCGAGGTTGAAAGAGAGCTCGAGCTTGCCGGCTCATTTGAGCTGTATAGGGAGGTCTCTGACGACAATTACCTATATATGATATATAGGTCAAGAGATCTCAATCCTAGATCTATAGCCCTCACGGTGATAACGATGATACTCTACAAGTCATATCTTGAGAAGAAGATCACTAAGGAGGACATTGCGAGAGCCGCCGCCTATGTGAGAGAAAAGTTAAGAACACTGTGAGATAGTGAAGATTGTGTAGAATGTATGAGGTCGAGATAAAGTACAAGCTTCCTGATGAAGCGGCGAGCAGGATCGAGAGGGAGATCATAAATGGTAAATGGAGATTCCTCTACGAGGTTGAGGAGCGTGATGTATATCTAGCACATCCATGTAGAAATTTTGCAGAGACTGACGAGGCTCTTCGAATAAGAGTTGAAAAGAAAGGACACAGCTGCTGTGTGCTGTTGACATATAAGGGGCCTAGGATCGGTGGTGAAGGAAAGACTAGAGAGGAGATAAGCGTGGAGGTTGAAGATGCTGATAAGTGTCTAGCTGTCCTTGAGAGACTAGGTTTCAAGAAGGTTGCCGATATAGTTAAGAGGAGGAGGGTCTACGAGAAGGATAACCTTACGCTCACTGTTGACGATGTTGAGGGTCTTGGAAGGTTTGTCGAGATAGAGTGTATTACAGATAGAGAGGATCTGATAGAAGAGTGTGTGAGGAGTATAAAGAATGTTGCGTTAGAGCTTGGGCTTGATGACTCTCTGATAGAGAGGAGGACCTATCTTGAGCTTGTTCTAGAGAGGAAACCCCTTTATTAATCTCTTAGGATAAGTTAGAGCTGTGAGTGACAGACAGTCTTCAACCCCTTCAACTCCTCAGAGACAGGAGACAGACATGAGATTCAGCGAGATTGTGAAGGTTCTCGAAGCTATAGAGGCCACTACTCAGAGAACAACCATGGCCAAGCTTCTTGCACATCTCTTACGTAAATGTCCTCCCCAGGTTATAGATAAGGTAATATACTTTATCCTGGGAGATCTTAGACCAAGCTGGGAGGGGATAGAGCTCGGTGTTGGAGAGAGGCTCACAATGAGAGCGCTCTCATATGCTTCTGGAATACCGCTAAAACAGATCGAGGAGCTCTATAAGAAGCTTGGAGATCTTGGAGAGGTTGCTAAGAGAGTCATAGCAATGAAGCAGCAGAAGGCGGCTCAGCAGGGAACTATACTAGCATTTCTGCAGCCAGGCAAGCAGGCTCAGAGAGAGCTCACTATAGGTAGGGTATATGATACGTTGATGCAGATTGCTAAGGCAACAGGAGAGGGAGCAATGGATCTCAAGGTTAAGCTTTTAGCATCACTTTTTAGCGATGCTAAGCCAGAAGAGGCAAAGTACATTGCAAGGTTCGTAGTAGGACGCTTGAGGCTAGGCATAGCTGACATGACCATACTTGATGCGCTCTCCACAGTCTTCAAGGTAAGAAGAGAGGACCTAGAGAAGGCATACCACGTCTATCCGGACCTTGGATACATAGCGAAGCTACTTGCAGAGAAGGGCCCACAGGCTCTCCAGGAGATAAAGGTCACGCCTGGAATTCCTGTACAGCCCATGCTTGCAGAGAGACTGAGCTCTGCGAGCGAGATCCTTGCAAAGCTAGGTGGAGTAGCCCTATGCGAGTACAAGTACGATGGAGAGAGAGCCCAGATCCATAGGACGAGAGATGGAAAGATAAAGATATTCAGCAGAAGACTCGAAGACCTGACACATGCCTACCCAGATGTCGTGAAGTACGTCGAGGAGGCAGTCAAGGCAAGAGAATACATAGTTGAGGGAGAGATCGTGTGTTACGATCCAGACACGGGAGAGTTCAGACCATTTCAAGAGCTCATGCATAGGAGGAGGAAGCACAACATAACGGAAGCCATGAAGGAGTATCCTGTAAAGCTGTTCCTCTTCGACATAATCTACGTTGATGGTCAAGATCTAACAAATCTCCCATTAATAGATAGAAGAAGGAGGCTAGTAGAGGTCTTCACACCTACAGAGAACGTAGAGATAGCTAGGTGGAGACTGCTGGACTCAGTTGAGGAGGTCGAGAAGTTCTTCCACGAAGCAATATCACAGGAGTGCGAGGGACTCGTATGCAAGAGCGTGAAAGCAGACGCGATATATGAGATGGGATCAAGAGGCTGGCTCTGGATAAAGTACAAGAGAGATTACAGAAGCGAGCTCACGGACACACTAGATCTCGTAGTTGTTGGAGCCTTCTACGGGAGAGGTAGAAGAGCAGGAAAGTACGGTGCACTCCTAATGGCAGCATATGACCCAGATACAGACATGTTCTATACAGTCTGCAAAGTAGGAAGCGGATTCACAGATGAGGACCTGGTGAAGCTTCAACAACTATTAGAACCATACAAGATACCTCACAAACATCCTAGAGTAGTGAGCAAGCTTGAGCCAGACGTCTGGTTCGTGCCTGCAATAGTGCTTGAGATAGTTGGAGCAGAGATAACACTGAGCCCACTACATACATGTGCTATGAACATGGTTAAGCCAGGCTTCGGACTTGCAATAAGGTTCCCAAGGTTCACTGGAAGGTACAGGCTCGACAAGAAGCCGGAGCAGGCAACAACCGTCAAAGAGATATATGAGATGTACCTGAGACAGAGGAAGATAAAGATAGTGGAGGCAAAGACGTAGCTTACTACCTTCCCGCCCTCCTACACAAGTACTCTAGAGTCTTCATTATTCTCTCGAGCCTCAGGTTATCGCAGTTCCATAGTTTCAACTTCTCTATAGTTCCATCGTCTCTCGTAACTATCTCATAATCAAACATGTACTCTTTCTCGAGCTCGCCCTCCCTTACACGCTCTAGATCCTCACTCTTATACTTCTCGAGAAGGTTCTCCCTCACATACTTCCTGAACCTCCAGTCATCCTTTCTTAACGGGAACTTCAGGTTTATCTCAACAAACTCGTCCGATCTAGAAACATCGAGACACCTGCTCAGTCTCTCCTCCATTTTCCTCTTCTCTGTTAAATACTGTTCTGCAGTGGTTATCGAAGACGATCTAAGTATAGTATCTATCGTTTTCAGAAGCTCCTCATAGAATCTGAGCCTGCTCCTCAGAATCCTCACCTTCCTCTCTATCATTCTCCTCATCCTGAGAAGCCTTTCAATTTGTTCCTCCCCGATCCTCACGGATATACCATTAAAACTAGCATCTATATAGTATTAAAGGTTTGAAGGAAGCGTGCTCAGGATAGGAGCAGTAGGGCACCTGAACCTAGACATATACGTGAAGGTGGACAGACTCCCAGAACCTGACTCTAGAGAGACATGTATAGAACATTACATGTCCGTAGGAGGAGCAGCAACAAACTACTCCATCACACTAACCAAGATTGGGGTGGAATCACATCTATTTGTGGCTAGAGGCACAGATATTATCGGGGATCTTCTAGAAACGACACTACTAAACATGAATGTGAAAATACATTCAAAGAAGGTTGAAGAACATACAGGTATGGTAATAGTCATAGTAGATAGAAAAGGCATAAAATACATGATAAGCATCCCAGGAGCAAACAAGAAGCTCGAGATAACGGAGCAGGATCTAGATATAATGAGGACTCTAGATCATATACATGTAGTGGTCTCCGAGCCCGATGTTCTGATGAGAGTGATACAGAAGATGCATGATATCTCGAGCATCTCTCTCGGATATAGGACAGAGACAGCTAGGCTTGGTGTAAGGTTCCTCATGAGCCTTGACGTGAGGTTCAGAATGATGTTCCTAAACAGGCCAGAGGCGGAGATGCTGTTTAATGCGAGATCGATAGACGATATAAGAAGGGGATGTAGATTTCTGATAGATGAAGTCTCTAAATGTGAGGAGATAGTAGTGACCTTAGGTGAGGAAGGCTCTGTCATATATGGTAAGGGAGGTCTAGAGCTGAGGATACCGGCATTCAAGGTTGAGGCTATAGATACCACGGGAGCTGGAGACGTGTTTGCAGCAGCCTACACGTTCTCGAGGCTTGTCGGACTCGATCATGGAGACTCTGGAACTCTCGCCTCTGCCTACGCAGCTCTCAAATGCACGCGAAGAGGAGCAAGCAACGTTCCAGAGGTGGAGGATGTTCTCAGGTTTCTTCACGATAATGGTTATCATGTTCTTGTTGATAAGGTTCGCAATATTTTCAGTAGAAAAGTAAATTTATAAATACTCACAGCATAATAATACTGTAGCGTTAATGCCGACCTCTAACGGAGCTCTAAAGGACTGTGAAGGACCAAGATGCCCCGAGTTCCGATGTCTGAAAAGATGCCTCAAAATAGTGAGACGCGGTAGAGATATACAGGTAATATGTACGCTAACTAACGACATATGTATAGGTGCCAAGTGCCAGTTTGCATCATGCATGGCTAGGGCGCTCACACCAGATGGAAAATGCCTAAAGAGCAGGAGAGAGGAGAGGGACACATCCTCAGAGATAGATATAATAAGAGAAGCTAGAAAGCTCGATAAAGATGTAGAGAAGGTACGCTCTAAACTGAAGAAGATCGGACTTGAAGACTATCTCTAACAGAGGTGAACTGAGATAGATGTCGTAGTGTTAGCAGCAGGTGTTGGAAAGAGGCTCAGACCGCTAACCCTAATAACTCCTAAGCCTCTTGTACCATTGTCGTCTAGAGAGAGCTCTCTTCTGAGACTTGTCAACAATCTTCGGAGACTGCTTGACAAGGATGAGAGGATCTTTGTAGTATTAGGATACTGCTCGGAACCATATTATAGATATCTCAGATATAGGAGAGATATTGTCCTTATTAAGGACGATGAGCTTCGTGGAACTGCAGGTCAGGTTAAGAAGGTTCTTGAGAAGCATGGTGAGAACCTTAACGATGTTCTACTACTTAATGGCGACATATACATATCTGAGAGATGTCTCTCAGAGATAGTTTCCAGAGCCAGATCGTCTGAAGAGGAGGTTACGATGTTTCTACTTAGGAGAAAGTTCAAGTATGGGGTGGTAGAGCTAGTTAATGGTTCTTTCAGATGGATTGAGAAGCCCAGCTTTCTGACTGTGACCGGGATATATAAGATGAGGGCTGAGATTCTGCGTAAGATTCTATATGAGATGAGTAGGGATAGGGTTGATATGAATGAGGTTGTTGGGAAGATGCGTGACGTGGGTGTCAGGATAGGTCTTACGTGTCTGGACTGTGGTGAGGATGAGCTTGTTGATATAGGTACTATTTTAGATTTTGTTAAAAGTTTATCTTTATTAAATGAGGATGATATTTATGACCCGTCTACACGGTGTTAAGTATGTCTCGTGGTGCTGTATGTCCAGCACTTAGGAAGGAGGGTGAGGTCTATATATGTAATTTTACTGGAAAACCTGTTAATCCATATGCTTGGTACTGCTTCTTTGACTACATAACCTGTCCAATATATATCAGACATAGGGGGACGAGCACCGTAGTTGAGGCTAAACCTGAGACAGGCCCCCAGCTTACTGAGGCGAGAGCCGAGACCGAGGAGAAGGGAGAGGTCTCCGAGGAGGCCAGAGAGACTGTGACGCCGTCTCCAGTAGAGATCTCTGTTAGGCCTAGCGGCGAGTATGAGGATATGATAATGGATGATCTTAAGAGGATAATCGAGGATTTCGAGCACAGGGTCTCAGAGCTTGATAGGAAGTGGAAAGAGTATGAAGATGCTGTCAACACTGTGAGAGCCCTCTTCGATAAGGAGAGGATACTTGTTGAGCACCATCTAGAGCTACTTAAGAGAGTGATATCTATGTACGAGCTCGATCTTAAGGAGCTCGATTACAGGAAAGATCTGGGCATACTTGACGATGAGCAGTATAGCAAGCTTAGGGAAGAGATCGAGAACAGACTTGCAAGGCTCAGAAGAGAGTACGAGGAGCTCATCAGGAGGTTCGACTATGTGACCAATGGCGTCCTATCACACGTTAAGAAGCTTCTAACCGTTGTACCAACACCTGAGGTAGGTAAGCTACGTGTCGTGTTGATGAAACTTGACGAGCTTCTTAGAGATGGTAAGATCAGCAGAGAGGTCTATGATAGACTTAAACGCGAGCTTGAAAGTCTATTAAGCTAGGTAGAGTACTAGTGATAACATGTCTGTCAGCGAGCTCGAGAAGAAACTAAACACGTACATATCAGCAATACAGGAGTTCGTAAACAGGAAGTACGAGGAGTATAGGAGAATGCTTGAGAAGGTCTCCGAGCTCTGGGCAGAGTATAAGAGAGCTGTCGAGGAGCTAAAGAAGAGGTGGGATGTCGATAATGCGTTAATATACTCAAAAATTGAAGAATTGAAAAACGAGATGGACCTTGCAAAACAGATGATAGAGATGCTAAGAGTAAAGAGAGAGCTCGAGATAATAGACGAGGAGACGTACAGTTCAGGTCTCGCGACACTTAACGAGATAATATCTAGAATAAGCTCACTCTACGAGGAGCTCCGACAGAAATATGACGAAGTAGAAAACAAGATCAAAGAACACTGGATAAGATCGATAGACACCATGGCCATAAGCACAGAGAAGATAGATATGCTGCTACAGGAGATAGAGAGCGCTAAGAGCAGGGGAGAGATAGACGACACAACATATGAGAGACTTCTCAGAGATCTCGAGGTACTTCGCAGAGTTGTCCAGGCTCTCGAGATCATAAAATCAGCCCCACGTTACTGAGCTCAAAAGAAAGTATTATGCAAAGTCTGCCGCTAGGTCTCTCCTGCTAGCAAATTCTGCTCTTCTTCCAGGGTTCCAGCTTCTGACAGGTCTATAGTATCCTACTATTCTTGTCCACTGTTCAATGTTCTTGCTTCCACATTTTGGACACTCCCATAATATCTCTGTTGTCCTATAGCCACAGTCTAGACATATGCTCTGCGTTGGCGCGTAACTCATGTATACTATGTCAGTGTTCTTACATATTGTGAGCACCAGACTCTTCACTCTCTCCTCGGGGACTGGCCTGTGCACGAATATGTGCTTCATTACTCCACCTGTAAACAGCCTCTGCGTCTCAGATTCGACCCTTATCTGGGTCTCTAGTCTCCACGTCGTGTATGGTGGAGTGTTCTGGCTGGTGTAGTATGGCTCCTTTCTTCCTGTATATGGATCAACTCCACATGGTATGAAGTCTCTATACTTTGGATATCTCTCCCAGTCTAGCTTTGCGAATCTGTAACTGCTCGACTCAGCGGGAGCCTGCTCAAGATTGTATAGCACCCTATCCTCTTCCTCGAACTCTTCAAGTATCTTGCTCATGTATTCGAACGTTCTCTTATAGATCGATATCACGTCCTTCACGTACTCCCTACCGTCAGGGCTTATCTCTCTCATCCAGAGCCTCGGCTCGTTCAACATCACTGCAGCGTACTCTGCCATTCCCGTCACGGCTATGGTGTTGTAATAGTACTTGAAGGGATCATACTCATCTATGTACAGTCTCGTCAGCGGATAGTACCCGAGCCTGTGAAGCTTCACGTATCTTGCCCTGAGCACGTTGAGCACCTCCCTCCCCACTGCCATGTACTCGTAGAGCAGCTCGTCAACATATTTCTCAGCATCTCCACGCATTGATGCTTCTATCGCTATTCTTGGCAGGTTTATGGTCACGTAGCCTATGCTTCCAGTGCTTGGAGGTAGAGCCCACACTCCTCTACTCATGTGTAGGTACTCTGCCACCTTTCTCATATCTGCCGTCAGTCTGCAACAGAAGCTGAATATTCCCGTTCTATCACTTGTCAGACTGTTGAGGAAGTAGAAACTGCCGCGCTCTGCAACAGTCTTCCAGAATATTCTTGAGAGCTCTTGATCCTCCTCAAGCATCTTCACCCACTCCTCAGTAACTATGACTGTAGGTATAGGGAACGTGTTGTGCACCATGAAGGCGCTTGCTAGGAAGGTCTCGCTACATGTCGTGAAATCGTAGACATACTTGTCATAGCTCACCTTCCTTATCTTGACAACCTTGCTCTTTGTGATCAGTCCCGACCCATCCGAGCACGCTGACGCCAGCATCTCTCTTACACGTCTCTCAACTATTCTGAGAGGTACATCAACAATATCTATTATTATCCTGTACTTCCTGTTCTTCAGCCTCTCGACCTTGAATGGCGTGGCAAGAGTCATCAGCAGATACGTGACCGTCATGAAGAGCTCTCTCCCACTGATCTCGATAGTGACCTTCTCCTGGTCCATGCTACCATAGAGGTCGTGTACTGCTCTGAGAGCCATCACTCTCGCGCTCCATGGTGCTCTGAAGATTAAGTCAGGTATTCTCTTCTTATCATTATCTCCTACCAATATTCTGAGAGGCTCTATTATGAGCTCTGTTCTCACTCTGACCTCTATGCTTCCTCTATCCTCCCTCTTCCTGACCTTAGGCTCTATGCCGAACACTCTCTCTATTATCTTTGCTGTCCTCTCAGCTACCTTCTCCTCATTTATGCGGAATCTTATCGAGAGCTCGTAATCTCCCTCTCTCTTCATACTAAAGCTACCACGTAGCGCAACTATCGTGAGGAGATATGCAAGCTCATCGGACAGGTCAACTATGGCAGGTATCTCATACTTTGACCCACTTATCTTAACCTTGTCATCTCTTGATAACGCTCGTGGATCAGCCTTGTCTAGTCTCATTATTTTCCCGTCTCCAGACTTAACGTAGAGGCGAGATGCTATGTTCGATCTCTTCAGTATCTCTACGATGTTTATCTCCGTTATCTCTTTTCCAAGTGATGGTATGTAGAGAGTCCTCACTAGAAGATCGCCTACCTTGACCTCGCTAGCCTTCTTACAGACTATCCTGTCTCCATCCCATACTAGCACAGAGTGAGATCCGGTGACCTTTACTGTGTGCCCGTCCTCAGTCTCTATCTCGTATAGTTCCCTCTCTCTATGTCTAACTACGAACAGCACTCTCTGGAACACGGGGATACCATGCGAGAGACCTATCACCTCTAGATCGACATCTGTCCTGAATACTGGAAGGATCTCATAGCCTGCTCTCACAATAGCTAGATCGCGATACCTCTCGAACATCTCGTCTACTATCTTACCTATCTCACATACCTTGACCTCACCGTCAACCCTCACAATAGTGAACTCCTCACCAGCAACACTGAAAGGTCTGCCGAAGGCATCTCCCTCAAGAAACACCTCGCAGAACGCCTTCAGCACCATCTTCGCCTCCTCAACATAGTCGCCCAGCTTGCCAACTATCCTCCCGCCAACATATGCTGGAGCATTATGGTACTCCTTCACGCCTAGTCCCAACGTTATGTTGCTGAAGGGCGTCTGATATCCTACCCTCGTCGTATAGTTGAGGTTATAGACAAACCTCTGTATGCACTGCTTAACCTGTTCATAGCTTAACCTGTCATGAGCTATGAACGGAGCAATATATAGATCAATAGCGTTCAGTCCTATCGCTCCGGTCCTCTCCTGTGCCATCATCATTATGAAGTTCGCCAGCTGATCCACCGCAGAGTCCAGATGCCTCGGAGGTCTCGAAGTCACGTTAGGAGTGACAAGCCCCCTCTGCAGTATCCTCGCAGTATCCACACCACAGCAGTAGGGCAGGAACCAGCCACCGTCAAAGAGCTTGTTTATATGTATCCACCCCTCCCTATGAGCACGCACAGCCCTCGTAGGAATGTACTTCAACACGTCCTCAAGCACGCTCTGCTTAGCAATATACCAGAACAGGGTTATAGCAGACTCGTTGACGTTGGCATTCTCCCTAACTAGCCAGCTGCTCCTGTTAATATACTCAAGTTCTAAATCTATCAGCCTACTCATCGAGACTCATCACTTAATATACCTGAAACAAATATAAACCCCATTAACAATAACAGGACACAAACAGATATAAGCCACAATTCAAAATATCTCTAAGGGATATAAAAACGTTTACACGAAGGATGATGACTACCCCGACCCCAGAAAGATGAAGAATGGTATTACAGCTGATGATGGTTCAGTAACGCTAAAATACGTTGAGCACATGATCGATATATATGTATTCAAAATACTTAGATATTCCCTTTAAGAAGACGTACAACTTCAGAGATGTACTATACAATTATATGACATTTACAGATATTGAGGTAAAGGCAATAATAGATACAGAAGTATTTCAACGTCTGAGATATATACACCAACTTCAGCTTTGCAGACTAGTTTACTCATGCGCAGACCACACACGCTTTCAGCACAGTCTGGGCGTAGCTCATCTAATGTCGCTATTTATCGATAACGTAATTAAAGAATATGAAAAAGAACTAGCAAGATATTCTAAGGAATCTTTAGACGAATTTAGAAATATAAGAAATGAGCTTATAATAAGTGCAAGGATTGCAGCTCTACTACACGACGTTGGTCATGGCTTTCTATCTCACTTTTCCGAGATAGTCAGACGAGAATACGATCACAAGGAAATAGGATATTTGCTCTTCGAAAAGTATTTCTCAGAAAAACTTAGAGATTATATTCGAAAAAACTATAATAATACCCTGAACGAAGATAACATATGTACGTTTGTAAAAGCGCTACTTAAACCTCTCAAAGAAGGATTTTCAGTAGATAGTTTATTTAAAAATCTTGAAGCAGAAGCAAAAGAGTATGCAAAGTATCTGGTACCATTTTATCAGATACTACATGGCTGGCTTTACACGGTAGACGAACTTGACTATCTAATGAGAGACGGATACTTTACAGGAACATACGAGTATGGTGCACTAGACTGGTATCGCCTTCTTCAAGAAACGAGTGTGAACATGGGCGTGGAGAATGAGAAAGGAGAGAAGCTCGAGTGTATGTTGCTCTCGGTGAAGGATTTAAGAAGATTCCTTCCCGCTTACAGACGATTTTTGCTCGCGTACGAGAATATGTATGATACTGTAGTATTTCATAAAACAATTCTCGCATTCGAAATAGGACTTCTTCTCTATCTATGTAGAGGCAGCAAGAGAGACGAAATTCTAGGAAAAATAAATAGCCTTGTAACGTGTTTGAAAGAGGAAAGGTGTAGAGAGGAGGAGTTACTGGATAATTTATACGCAAATACCGACGATAACATCCTAAGAGAGATACGTAGCCTTATAAGCAGTGAAACACGAGACTTTAGCGATCTTTTAAAGAACATCTTGTCTAGGACACCACCATTCAAATTAGTAATGGGACTATTCTACAAGGTGACCCCACCCATAGTTACCACAGCTGGAAAGCTTATGAAGCAGAACGCTCTTAAACGCGCAGAATTGTCTATTGAAAACTCAATTGAGAGAGTCCAGGGTGTGTTAGGAACTAACATGGATAGAGTGTTGAATTTACGGACTCGCAAAGTATATGCGTGGAAATTAGACGACGTAAACTATGGTATCGTTCTTTACGCGATCATTCAGAAACCGAAAGCATATAAGTATAACGTAGAGGACCCAATATTTGTTGTGAAATCTCCATACCAGTATCTCTCCCTCAATGAGTTAACGTTGATAGCTGGTATCACTGGAATTATATGCAAATTAGCGATATATGCAAAGAATGATGAGAACGTGCTGAATAAAATCGTGAAAGATCTGAGAGATAGTTTAATAGAGCTTGAGAAGAGTCTGAGAGACCTAGGTTATATACCAATTATCTATCATCTATAGGTCTCGTGATTAGGTAGTATCCTGTAAGGGGACTATAGTAGAGTTTCCCTTCTTCAACAAATTTGCGTAATACGTTCTGCAATTTACGTGAGTAAAGTATTCCATCTACATGCTTTAGATCCTCTATTCTAATATTCTTGTCTTCAATTATCTTTATCAGCTCTTGCAGTGTGAAGACTTTCTTGTTCGTACTTGCAAACTGTCGTACGACGTCTTCTATAGTATGCTCTAGAAGCTTGTCAGTCTCACTCACATTGCCCCATATGCGTATACTCATAAAAGCTTGCTTAAGTGAGAGGTGAGATATTAGGTTTCTCTGTAAAACAGTACAGTAGTGTAGACCTAAAGTAATAGTGAGGCCTCTTTTCTAGTTTCAGTACTCGGCTTTGTCTTCATGTTTCTGCTAACTTCGGGTTCATCATTCGCCGAATTTTTCTAGTATTCCCATGTAGTTTCCTATTATATTCATTACGTCGAGTCCTCTTATT
>JAADER010000020.1 GCA_013153275.1 Thermoproteota archaeon | reverse complement strand
ATCTTTAAAATATATTCGCTAGAAGATGTCTACCGAGTAGGATCATGCAGAAGATCAGGATAGAGCCAGGAAAGCTGCTTAGAGTAGAGGGACCAGCAGCCGTGAGAGTAGTGGACGGCGAGGTCTATGTCCTTGGAGTCACATATGGGGCAGACTCTAAGTTCACTGTCCTGAGAGCACGTAAAGTCATAGTTAAACCATTAAGAGCATCAATACTTGAGATAACTCTCGGCCCTGACGGATCTGTCGAGGAAGCGAGATCTGATGAGGAGGTTATAGACGTGTGGGAGGATGCAACATCTAGAATAGAGCTTCAAGGTATTACTGTGATACTTGGAGCAATGGATGTAGGTAAGACAACCATGACTGTGATGATAGCTAACAAGGCCTCGAGAGCAGGGCATAGAGTAGGCATAATAGATGCAGACCTAGGTCAGAACGATCTCGGACCTCCAGCAACAGTTGATGCGGCGGTACTTGAACCTGGTACATATATTACTCATCTGAGGATGCTTAGACCTGTTAAAGCTATGTTTCTCAAAACTACGAGCGTTGAGAGAGTCTGGCCTGAGGTTGTTGATGCTGTTAGAAAACTTGCTGACTATCTCATGAATGTTGAGAACACTAGAACTGTAGTTATAAATACTGATGGATGGATAAGTACTGACAAAGCTGTTGAGTACAAGCTTAAGCTTGTCGAGTCTCTTCAGCCACGTAACATAGTTATCATAAAGAGGGGAGAGGAGGTCGACCAGCTTGTGAAGGCTCTGAGAGAGAAGTATCCTAACAATCCTCCGTCGATTGTTGAGCTTCCTGCTCCTCCTGCAGCACGAATAAGGACGAAGGAGGACAGGAGAATACATAGAGAGATGGGGTATGGTAAGTATCTGACTCCTCCACGTGACATAACGCTGGACTTGAGAAGGACTCCGATAGTGAACTTCCCAATATGTACTGGGATGCCTGCAAATCAGGATCTACTGAACCTGATAAGGAGATTCATAAAGCATCCGATAACGTACTGTGAGCTTGTTGAGGGCTTCATGATAGCTGTCAGCTCTCACCAGCCTGGACAGGATAGGAAGGATGTGGAGATACTGAACCTTCCTGGCGGTGGAAAGATAGTGCTTCTTCCTCCAGGATGGGAGAGGGGGCTTCTCGTTGGGTTAGAGGACCGTGATAACTTTCTTCTTGCTCTAGGGAGAGTCAAGAAGATATACTACAATAACTGTAAGATAGTTGTCACAGTGTCTAGAAACTTCACTGAGATATCTAAGATAGATCATCTACGCCTAGGAATGATTAGACTGAACGAGCAGTACGAGGAGGTAGAAAAGGTTAATTATGTAGGGAGAATAGAAGCACTGCTGAAGAGGAGAGGTGGAGAGAATGTACAGTGATGATGGTCTGTAGCGCTGAATTTGAGTCATGTGATGAGCATGCTGAAGTCTGATCCTCTCACTCTCTTCTCTCTAGAACTCTTATACCACGAGAACGTGCATAATTGATCAGTCTCTGGATAGCTTTCCAGGACCGTGATCTAAGTATTATAATGTCCCCGTAAGGATCAACATATATTTCAGAGCTCTGTACAACATCTATGAGCTTTCCAAGAGTATCCTTATGAACCAGCGCAACGTAGTATCCCTGAGGATCCTTCTTCCGTCCCACGTGAAGCTCATCTACATCTATCCTCACTGCTGGCATGCGAGCTCTATAAGCTCACTGAGAACGTTGACTGCAGTCTCTGCTGGCCCTCCTCCAACTCCTTTTATGACTATGTTGTTCAGATCTGAAACTATTCTCACAGCATTGAGAAGATACTTGACCTGAGCAAGATCGTCAGAGGAGTCTAGAGGGACAGGTCTCACAGATGCTCTTCTTTTCTCAACATCGAGCTCGGCTATGAGCTTGACAACCTTTCCCTCCTTTCTCAACCTATCTATCTCTTCCTCGGAAAGAGACGTTATCCCTATTCTCTCAACGTCCTTTAACGTCATTGAGATACCTAGAGTATTCGCTATGATCGCTATCTTAGCAGCAGCATCTATACCCTCAAGATCAAGTGCAGGGTTAGCCTCCATGACACCTATCCTCCTTGCCTCATCTATAGCCTGACTCAGACTCAGACCATCGTAGAACACTCGTGAGAGAATATAGTTCGTCGTCGCGTTAACTATTCCCTCAACCTTCAGGATCCTGTGAGCCGAGAGATGCCTCAGAACATCTATCACGGGCACTCCCCCAAATACCGTAGCCCTGTATCCAAACTTCACATTTCGTGACCGAGACAGTGACATCAGGTAATCATACTTGAGTACTAGCGGTGCCTTGTTCGCTGTGACAACATTGACTCCTCTTCTAATAGCATTGACAATATATGTTAGACCTGGCTCTCCAGTATCATAGTT
Organism: Thermoproteota archaeon; assembly: GCA_013153275.1. Lineage (GTDB taxonomy): Archaea > Thermoproteota > Thermoprotei > Thermoproteales > Thermocladiaceae > JAADER01. The sequence goes on along the minus strand of JAADER010000020.1, from coordinate 15,820 downwards.
AGCAGGTGTGAGATCGAGAAGAAAGTCGGGAACAGTCTCATCAATAACGTCGACTACGTCATGCCTAACCATGCCTATACAGGTCCTTGCAAGACCTCCTCTAGGAGCTTCTAGAAGCCGCGTAAGAGTCTCTCTCCCGAATCCCTCAGGATCTATTACGAACCCGCTCGAGTCTGCGATACCTACAATAACGATATCTATACCGTATCTATCCCTTATGATACCCTCCCTCTCTAGAATGAGCTTTACTAGGCTTCTTCCGACATTGCCGAAGCCTGCGATGACTATGCGGCAAGGTCTTGGTGGCACGCTGAATGTGTGGTGAGGGTTGATTAATAAGGATTATTGGGTCGGTTCTCGGTTTTTGTGTTTGTGGCGGGCCCGCCGGGATTTGAACCCGGGACCTACGGGTCTCTCCTCCGGAGGGGATTAAGAGCCCGCCGCTCTATCCAGGCTGAGCTACGGGCCCACCTGGCGACCGTTCTCTCTAGTCTGAGCTGGGTTTTATAAACCTTACTCTCTGTAGGTATGTTGCAGATGGGTTAATAAGTGTTCTAGATATGTTACAGGACTGTGGCTGGAGAGCTGATAGCGTTTCTTAACCAGCTCGCCGGACTGCTGTTCTTTCTATTCCTAATACTGCTGTTCCTAGAGCCAACAATGAGGTTCAGAGCCCTCCAGCTTGCAAGACTGAGAGTGCTACAGGAGATGGAGATGAGATACGGCTGGAGGGTGATCACTCTCATACATAGAGAGGAATGTATAAGGTTCTTCGGAATACCCATATACAGGTACATAGATATAGAGGACTCAGAAGCAATAATAAGAGCAATAAGAAGCACACCCCCAGAGAAGCCAATAGCACTGATACTACACACACCTGGAGGTCTCGTTCTTGCTGCAATGCAGATAGCAATGGCATTAAAGAGACATCCAGGAAAGAAGATAGTAATAGTACCACACTACGCGATGAGTGGTGGAACACTGATAGCTCTTGCAGCAGATGAGATAAAGATGGACCCTAACGCAGTACTTGGACCATTAGATCCACAGCTCGCATTCAAGGGGCAGATGGTTCCAGCACCAAGCATAATAAAGGTCGTGAAGATAAAGGGAGACCAGGCAAGCGATGAGACGTTAATAATGGCTGACGTTGCTCAGAAAGCTCTCAAAGAAGTACAAGAATTTATAGTATACCTCTTAGAGGACAAGATGGGAAGATCGAGAGCCGAGTACATAGCGAAGCTACTCACAGAAGGAAACTGGACACACGACTACCCAATAACGTTCGAGAAAGCGAGAGAGCTGGGCCTACCTGTGACAGATGACGTCCCTCCGGAGGTGTACAAGCTAATGGAGCTCTATCCACAGGCTGGAATGAACAGGCCTGGTGTAGAGTACATACCTTACCCAGTGATGCCACAGAGAAGGAGAAGTCAAGAGGTCAGGCAGCAGTAATCAGGTTCTCTCCTCTATCACTCTCTCAATATTCTCTGCTTCTCTCCTAATCTTGTCGATTACCTCTTCAGATGCTCTCCACAGTCCTCTCACATGTGCCTCATAGAGTCTCTCGAGAATCTTCTCATACGCGTAGATGTTTGTCTCTACGATTCTGTTTCTTATCTCCTCGTTCTCTACATACGTCTCGTAGATCCTGTTGAATATCCAGTCTGGAACTTCTCCTCCCGTAGCTGCGAGACCTAGAACATACTCTATCCTGTTAGCTATCTCTCTACACCCATCATAACCATGTTCCAGCATCGCGTTTATCCACTTAGGATTGAGAAGCCTAGTCCTCACAGAGTCCTCTATGGCCTCTCCGTAGTCTTTCAATTTTGGTTTCTCAAGTGTCGTATCTATCCAGTATGTATCGACCTTGGTACCCTTCAACTCTTCCACACTCATCTTCAATCCTCCTAGAAACTCATAATAGTGATCAAGGTCCGTTATATCGTACTCGTTAGCGTACCTTACCTGAGAGACCAGGTCAGTCCTCGAGAGAAGGTACTTGAAGAGCTCCTCGCTCCTATGCATCCTCCCCTTCTCATCATATGCATGCGACATATCGTCAATATATAGAGAGTGAAGATCCCTCCTATCCCTCCAGTTTCCTGTCTCTATAGCATCGACCAGTCTTGTATTATATGTACCCTCCTTAGGACCAAACACTCGCAACAGAGCCCCTCTACCAAGATCGTTAATCTTCTCAAGATAGTGTTTTCTTATGAAGTTCTTGTCGGGAGGCTCATCAAGATTTGCTACAAGCTCAACAGCCCTATTTATGAGCTGTATAAGATTAGGGAAAGTATCTCTGAAGATTCCACATATCGTGACAAGAACGTCGATCCTAGGCCTACCAAGCTCCTCAAGAGGAATCACCTCGAGATCCCACTGCCAGGGACCATACTTTCTCACGAGTCTGACACCTAGAAGATGGAGAATCTGGCCTATAGTCTCTCCTCGAGTACCCATGGTCTCAAATCCCCATAACACGACTGCTACAGTCTCTGGGTACTTACCATGTTTTTCATAGTACTTCTTTAATAGTTCATTAGCAATTCTGATACCTCTGATATATGCGGCTTTGCTCGGTATTAGGCGAGGGTCGAACGCGTAGCCGTGAGATCCTGTTGGAAAGATCTCCGGTGTTCTGACAGGGTCTCCAGCAACTCTAGGACGAATATATGATCCTTCGAGAGCTCTACAGAGGCTCTCTATCTCATTACTCATCATTATCCTACTATAGAGATCATATAGATACTCTAACACGCTTCTAGCATCAGACCTTGCTCTCTTAGGTACCTTAGCCAACGCGGACTCGACACCGTTTATCACAAGCTCCTCTATAATGTCTCTACACATCTTCTCAACCTGTCTATATATGTCTGATAGACTCCTACCGTTGACCATCTTATGAGGATTCTCCAGAACATCGTCATAGTTCAGACCTAGCTCCTTCTCAAGTAGCACCCTATATAGAGATGGGACCTCGCGATCGTATCTAGATACTAGCAGAAGATACTCAACAATGTCCTCAGTACTCCAAGAGCTACCGAGAACATGTAGGCCTCTAGGAATTATGCTTCTCTTTAAATTGAAGAGCTTATCATGTAGCTGATCAACACCTCTAAACTCTATATTAAGTTTCTCGCATTTCTCTCTTATCATGTTGAGAAGTACCTCGCACCGTGAAGGATCCTGAACCTTCGCCTCCTCGTACTCATGAAGAAGCTCCTCAAGCTCTGAATACTCGCCATAGAGCTCTGATATGGTGAATGGAGGTGTCATATGAGTAATAGTGTATGCATATCCTCTCCTCTTCGCGATAGTCATCTCGGAAGGATTCGTCACATGGTAAACATATATATGAGGAACATCTCCTATAAGAACATCTGGATAACACATCGATGAGAGACCCACCTCTTTTCCAGGCATGAACTCCAGAGTCCCATGCGTCCCTAGATGAATAATGGCGTCAGCATCGAACAGATGTCTAATATAGAGGTAGAACATCAGATACTGCCAGTGGGGTGGGAGATCCTTAGAGTGGTAGACCTTGTCAGGATCCTCATGTACTCCCCTGCTTGGCTGAACACCTATAAACACGTTTCCCAGAATGATTCCTGGAACAAGAATGTAACCTTTCTCAGCATTGATGCTGAAGCTCTCGATAGGCCCCCAAGTCTTCTCGATATCCTGCACAAGTCTCTCAGGGACACTCTCTCTGATAAGCCTCTTAGCATCTTCAACACTTATCTTTATACAGCCTCTCCTATATATGTTTTCCGGAGAGTTCAGCCTCCCTTCCTCAACAATGAGTCTTATCAAATCATTTTTAGACAATACCTCAACATTGTACCCCCTATCTTTCAGAGCTCTCAGAATGTTCTCTAGGCTCGAGAAGACGTCCAGATATGATGCACTACCAACATTATCCTCTCCTGGCGGATAATTATATATTATTATTGCAATCTTCTTAGAAGAGTTCTCCTTTCCTCGAAGTCTTAACCACCTATCAACTCTACGTATCTTCCTATCTATCCTATCCTCTATAATGACCATGCTCTTCCTAACATCGTCACTGAGTCCGGCCGACGGTATAGGCTCTATAGAGCCATCTATCTCTGGAAGCGCAACGCCGGTAATCACTTCTATCGGTGAGAGTCCTCTAGGGTCGCTCACCCACTTTGAGACCTCTCTCATATACATTATTAACCCATTTATGAGTAGAACGTTCCATTTCAGTAACAGGTTCCATGTCGGCTCGGAGGGTCCTCCATATGGTCCGCCATTGATTCTAAACCACTGAAGATTAATAAGAATTTCAGGAGATAAGTTTTGAAAGACCTGTTCTAGAAAGCTGACCTGTCTAGTGAGATCGAAGGACCCTCCTCCAACAAGGATCATACAGTTATAACCAAGATCCTTGAGAGAGTAGTATAGTCTCTCTGCGATAGGTCTATCCTGCTCAAAATGCATTCCCGAAAATGTCAGTATCGCTATAGTAGGCCTATTCCTATCAATACTATGTAGAATATTCTCAATGTTTCTAACAAATACTCTCTTTTCAGGAATATAGACAGTAAATGATGGATACTCCTCGCTAGGCTCCTCATAATCTATGTCCCTGATATTGAAGTACTCTCTTAGAAGCATCTTCACCAGATTCTCAAGGTTCCTATAGGTCCCATAGACCCAGTATCTCACAGCTCTTACATAGTTGTTAAAATCTTTCAAGGACCCTAGTGGAATTATCTTTCCTATCTTCTCAATCATGTTTAGAACCTTCTCTACGCTTGATATGTCAATACTGTCAGCATCAAAATCTAACTCTTTCACTCTTTTCACTATATCCTCTCCTGAGAGCTTTCCCATTCTTAAGAATCTTAACAGGTAGTTGCTTCCAACAACGAGAGGAACTACTACTCTTTTACGCTCTAGAAGCTTGCTCTCGATCTCTCTTACAAATCTGCTTGAGGGGGTCCTAACATCTATGAGTACTATATCTGCATCATCGAGATCTCTCACTAGTCTATTTATCTTTTCATCATCTTCGTCTAATTCATGCGTGTAGTAGATCTCTAGGCGTATTTCTATTCCTAGTTCTTTCCTTATCTTCTCTACTGCGTCCAGTAGTGGTCCAAGGCTCGTTCTTGTCGATATTACTAATATCTTGATCATGTAATACTTCATTACTTAAGCTGGCTTATTATCATTTCTGTTGGAACCTTCTCTGATAAACCCAGATGTGGTCTCTGCCTAGTCTCGCTATGTACTGTGTATCTGGTAGCACACGTATTCTTCTGAATATGCTTGTTAAGTTCCTAACGTTAGGATACTCCTCTAGCTCAGGCTCCACGTAGAGTATAGCATTCATGTTTTCGGAGTCTAGTGTATATATGTTCACTTCTTCTCTTGTTACAAGAGTGAAGCATGGATTTACACAGCAGTCTCTTATCTGTGTTATGGATATCGCAAGATGCTTGGGAGTTACGTTCCTACTATGTACGTATTCTCCAAGTATCTCCACAGTCTTCTCAAGACTGTACTCTCCCTCACTGTCATAGATGTTTGATAGAAGTTCTACCAAAGCTATGTCTGGTCTTGGTTCAGGTATCTCCATGTTCTTCTCAATTATTATATTGTATATCATGTGATATGTTACAAGTCCCTTATAGGTTAGGCATAGTGTTGAATCTATACAGGGCCTATATGTCATATATGAGTCTGATAGTGTGATCACGATGTCATGACTGTCCTCTCTCTTCATTATGTTGAGTAAGTTCAGCACGTGCTCTCTCACGTCTATGCTGGATCTCGTGTAGGCTATCTCTTCAACGAATTTATCCCCTGTAGCACATATTAGTGATCCACCACCTGTCACTGGCACACTCTTTATCAGCTCTATAGCTCTACCTATGTCCTGTGTTCTGAGACAGATTATCATCTATATCCCGAGCTCTCTCGCAAGATCCTCTATTAAGAGTGATGATCCGTATCTAGCCCATATGGAGCATGTTCCCTCGCTAGATACCATGCAGGGACCAAGCGGTCTCGAGGGAGTGCATGACTTGAGGAAGTGTGGGCACTCGAGAGGTGTCGCCAGTCCCAGCATTATTTCTCCACATTTACATCCTCCAGGAACATCTCTATACCACGAAGACTCGTCGAGATCTTTAATACCTAACATGTTGAAGGCATCCCAGAACAGGTAAGTCTCTCTCAGGTAGAGTCCACTTCTAGGGATCTTCCCTATGCCTCTCCAGAACGAGTCTCTGATAGCGAACACCTCGCTCATGAGTCTCTTAGCGTAGACGTTTCCCCTCCAGGTTACTGCTCTACTATATTCAATACATACTCTGAGATCTCCAGTAACCAGCTGTCTCAGAATCTCACATATCGAGAGTAGCACGTCTACAGGCTCGAATCCTGACACAACAACAGGTATCCTATATCTCTCCACAAGGAAGCTCCATGCCTCACCACCAGTTATAGTTGACACATGACCGGGAGCTATAACGCCAAAGAGAGGCTCCTCACCATACTCCTCTACTAGCCTTCTCCTACACACGTTCAGCGTGTACTCTGCTGCCGGCGGCGTGAGTCTCACAACGCTTAGGAAGTAGAGGTCTCTAGGGACCTTATTATTTTTGAACATTTGAGCATATGCTGGTGCTATAGTCTCGAACCCTATCCCTAGAAATATGCCTCTTCTAGGATCTCCCGTTACATGTCTTATAGCGTCCAGAAAACTGTACACGACAACTACATCACAGCCTGCTGCTTTAGCCTCCTCAAGACTTCTACATCCCTCTACTGGTCTGACTGTCGGTACCTTGTACGTGTCTCCATACGTATATATTCTATATCCTTCAAATCCCAGTTTTATACATTGTTCAACATAGTATGAAGGAGTTATACATACAGGACACCCAGGCCCGGCAACAAGCTCGATACTACTTGGAACAATGCTCCTGATACCATAATATACCGTCGTCCACTCATGAGTACCACAGAAATTCATTATCCTCACTTTAACGTTCCTGCCAGTCTTTCTCTGAAGCTTCTCAAGGAGCTTGTTAGAGAGATCTCTTATTCTAGATATGAGGCTGAGATTGTTTCGATATAGCTCCTCTATCCTTCTCAGCCTATCCTGGATATTTAAGCTCACGCTCCTCTGATAGTCTTCTCTACCTGCTCATAAATCATATACTTTATCTCTCTTATTGCCTGAGCAATTATCTCAGGACTTATCCTTCCTAGAGGCGTCTCTGTCTCAAGAATCCTCTTAGGTATCTCAACCTTCTCTGGGTCGAATCCCTCTCTGAGCTTCACTATCCACTTCTCAAGCCATATTCTTCTACCTATCTCTCTCAGTCTCTGTGGATCTATGTCCACTCCTATAGCTTTCAAGGCCTTACACACAACATCGTCCTTATATATTCCTCTTCCAAAGAGGCATAGCACCATACTGTTAAGCACCTGTCTCCAGGACTCCTCCTCCACAACGTACTTAGCTATCTCGTGCGCCGTCACCTCTCTTTTACCTTCCTTTGCAAGCTTCTCATCATATGAGTATCCTGCAGAGTCTAGGTGGCTATGTCTGAATCCTACTATTAGACTGACCCAGTATGTTGGACCTGTGTGATATCCTGCTGGTTCTACACCTGCTATATGCATGGCAAAGTCCTTACCGGCTGGGTACTTCTCTGCTAGAGCCTTAACTCCCATAGCTGCGGTCTTGTAGAACTCGTTTGGCTGGTAGACTATGTACTCTACCATCTTTATATATGTGGCCCAGTCACCCCACTTTGGCTCGACTATCGTCTCATCTCTGGTGACTACTCCTCTCTGATATGCCTCTGTTATCCATGCTAGAACTACTCCGGTGCTTATTGCGTCGAGTCCATACTCCTCTACCGCTCTTATGAGCTTGAGCATTCCTTCTGGATCTCCAATCCCTAGATTGCTTCCTAGTGCATATATTAGCTCGTAGTCATACGATATGAACGTTGTCTTATAGAAGTATGGCTCGCCAGTCGGCTCTCTGAGCGCTGCCAGGTGTATACATGCGACAGGGCATCCTGAACATGCTAGTCTTCGTCCAAGCATCCTCTCTGCAAGGTACTCACCGCTTATCTTCTCTGCTTCCTCGAATCTTCCTGATGAGAAGTTTCTTGTTGGTAATGCTCCAAGCTTGTTGAGTACTAGGACGTTCTGTGGTGTTCCTAGGTCGTGGTACTTCTTTAGGGCTGGTGACTGTGTTGCTAGCTCGTATATCTCCTTGTACGTCTTCATGTACTCTGCAAGATACTTGCGGTCAAGCTTGAATGCTCCTCTGCCTATGAATACTATCGCCTTCAGTTTCTTTGAGCCGAACACTGCTCCAAGCCCCATTCTTCCGAGGTGTCTGTAGGTGTCGACGTTCACGTTTGCGTACCTTACAAGTCTCTCTCCTGCTAGTCCTGTCCTGATTATGCTCCTGTATCCTGATCCTGATGTGACCTCTCTGAGGACCCTCCCTATGGTCTCCGTGGACTTCATGCCCCATAGTGATGAGGCATCACAGAACTTCACTCCCCTCTCATCTATTACGAGGTAGAGAGGTCTCTCACTTGCTCCCTTTATCACCACTGCTCCATATCCTGCAAATCTTATTGCTGCAGCAAGCCTTCCTCCAGCATGGCTCTCAGCAACGTACCCGTTTAACGGCGACTTGAATACTGTTATAGTCTTCGACGCCATTGGAAATATTACTGAGAGTGGACCTATAGCGAAGATTACTGGATTATCAGGACTCAGTGGATCAAGGCTCGGCGTCGTCTCCTCCTTATATAGCTGGATAGCTACGCCTATTCCTCCGAACCACTTTTCAAAGAGATCCTTCCTATCCTCAACATGGAACCTCTTCCTCGTTAGATCTACGTAGAGTACCTTGCTTGGTAACCATGGGAGTGACAAGCTCTCTCCAAGCTCGTTCTCCTAACTATCTGAAATATTAATCTAACCACTATATGCAACAGGTTCAGCCTCCTCGTCATCTCGTTCTACTCTTCTTCTCTAGAACCTCGACCTTCGCTGATATCTTGCTGAGCTGAGACTTCACGAGCTCGAGCTCCATCGAGATGTTGTCTATCAGCTTCTCGAGCTCATAGATCTTCTCCAGACTCTCAGAGGGACTCTGAACTTGTATGTTCTCTATGTTTCTCATCAGTGCAGTATATATCTTATCGATGAGCTCGTCATAGGTCAGAGCTCCAAGATACATCTTCAACTTCTGAAGCTTCTCCCAGGTCTCTCTCCTCAGAGTTATGGACACGTAACCTCTCCTAGGCATCCCTAACCTACACTCTAACATGAGTCAAGACCTTATAAGTCAATCTAACCCACAGATCGACATCATTAAGATCACACATCTCGACGCAGGTATGACTGTACTTACATAGGACACATATAGGTAATGTATGTACGTTAATCTCCTGAAGCTCCAACGCGTCCGTCGTTCCACCAGCAGACGCGACCTGGACAGGAATGTTATCCTCCTTAGCAATCTTGAGAACCTCTCTAAGAAGCTTCATAGAGCATATGAACTCGTTATCCAGAATCCTGAGCACGGGACCCCCACCCATCTTAGCGTCACCAGTTATCACAGGATTACAACAAGACATAGTGTCGAGAACTATCACGAAGCTAGGAGAGTAAAGGCGAGACAGTGCCTTAGATCCTCTGAGACCGATCTCCTCCTGGACAGTCCATGCAAGCACTACTCTCCTATCCTTAGGCGGATCAGAGGACAGGGTCTCCGCAACCTTAAGCAGAGCATAGCACCCAGCTCTATCATCTAGTGCACGTCCAACAGCGATTCTGCCGCGAGCAATGACTTCAAACCTCTTATCTAGGCATACAGGACATGGAGTTCTCACACCCAGAGACTCTACATCACTCCTAGACTCTACACCGACATCAATGTAGAGATCGTACCATGGCACGACCTGAGAGTCTCTTCTCAGCTGAAGATGAGGAGGCTGGACACATATGACTCCTCTAGTAATAAGGTCTCCACTATCTCTATCATAGATCTCGACCATCTGGTTAATGAGGACTCTATCATCTATGCCTCCAACCTTCCTGAACCTGATCTTACCGTCCTGCTCTACATATGTTGCCAGTAGACCGACCTCGTCCATGTGAGCACATGCAAGACACACAGCATCTCCTAGCCCTATCTCAGCTATGATGTTTCCTAGAGAATCGATCCTGGGCTCTATGCCCATGCGCTTGAGCTCGCTAACTATAAGATCTCTAACGGGATCTTCAAAACCAGACACGCCTCGGGCTGTGACGACCCTCTTAAATAGGTCTAAATCTACCACATCACTAGACTAGGGTGCGGAGTATTAAAATATGAACATGATGACAGGCGCAGTCGCAGAGAGGTGACGAGACGACAGAGTGCTGATGCAAGATTTATTGATCCCTCAGCACATATATAATATCATGAACAAGCATCTCCTACTCTTAGCGATTTCTGTAGCAGTTATAGCAGTCGCCTGTGCAATAATCCTGATAGCAGTACACCCCCACAGGGCATCAGGCCCAGAATATCTTCTGAACATACTTAATAAGTACTACGATAGTAGCAACATCACACTACATATAGGAAATGGAGAGACAAAGATAAGAACAATAATAGAATTGAATAGAAGGACAGTAGAGAACCTACAGACAATCCTTCTGAACAACGTCACAATAGGTCACGTCTCATCAAGAACTGCACAGCTATATTTCATACGTGGTGCACACATGCTCGTTACATATCAGTCGTCTATGATATCTCAGACCACGGTTGAGTATAGGAACTTCCTATACATATTCTATATAAACTATAGAACAGGAAGATCCTACGAATGTTTTAGAGGAACCATAAAAATATTTGAAGGATATAGAACATATACCCTAAACGTAGGAGGAACATGTCTACTATACAACTTCACGAGCACCCCCTTCGAGCTGTCGAAAATATATTATGAATGTGTCTCAGATATTCTGAGAAAAATGGACTGTAGAAAGGAGACTAACATTGTATGTTCGTTTAATGGCAGTATAAATTATATAGATATACTGTATAGAGAGATCAAGATCTTTAACAGAGTTGAAAAACATGGACTTAACATCACCTACATCAGGAAGTTACTAGGAAACACAGGAGGGACATGCTACGTCGATGTCAGGGCTATACTGTCTGGATCAGATATCTCAAGTATGGAAGACGTGTTGTGCTCTTTGAAGAATGTTAAGTTCAGCATTGCGTCATCGAGCAGGTATGTAAACGTCGGATTTATAGGCGGGAGATATGGTGAGCTGATACGTCAAGTCTCGTCCTTCAGGAAGATTGAGCTTAGCACTAATCTGAGAAACAGCACGTTCCTCATGCGTCTCCTATATGGTATCGAGTGTGTTAGAAATGTTCCTGAGCCGTTTGCTCTAGTTCAGGTATTGAATATGCCTGTGGAGCTGATCCTGGTGTCCGTGATGCTTCACGTTTATTAGATTCTGAATGTAGTTCTCCCACTGCATTACAGATGAAGCACGCGAGCTAACGATATAAACCCTTGATCGATTATATATCTAGAGGTGATGTTTTATGAGAGATTATAAATTTGAAGGCAGGAAGCGTACAGACGAGAGCGAGGACATAAGCCGGGAGATAGTTCACGCGCTGAGTAGAGTCAAGAAGCATAAGGCCAACGGCACCACGATGGAGGAGGTAGCATCCGCTATAAGAGAGATAGAGAACATGGTTAGATCATTCGAGATAGACGAGAGATCTCTCGTCTCGGAGCTCTCTAAGCTAAGCATTGAGGAGCTGAAGAAGAGGAGAGACCTCCTGATAGCCCAGACCAAGTACCTTCTAAAAGATCTCTACACGTCCTCTATCAAAATCTCTAAGAATGTTAGGATATTGAAGATCCTGAACAAGATACTTGAGAAGAAGCTTCTCGAGAGACAGACATCTCGCTAGGTCAGGACGTTATGAAGTCTATGTAGACATCTTCTGGAGTTGGGAGAAAGAGCTCTGCAATCCTATGTATCAGGTCGTCTCTATCAGTCTTTATGCTGTATAGATATATTTCCAGGAACACTTCTGGAAGATCCTTCTCTATTTCGGCGAACTTGAGTCTTCTATAATTTATGTTGTATACCGGATAACCTTTCTCTCTTCTCAGATATTCCACGTCCTCATAGATCTCCTTCTTGATGTAGTCCATCATTGATAGTTTTATCTTGTTTAGTATTATCTTGATGTTTGGTCTTCTCTCAAGAAACTTCTCAAGAGCTTCACACTGCTTCTTTAGATATGCTACATGTTCCTTTACGGGTTCTACAACAAATACTATATCGTCTACGAATCTCAGAACGTTTGCTATCGCCTCGTAGAGTCTGAGTGATGGTAGGTCAACTATTACGAATATGTTCCGCTGTTTAAGTGCTTGAAATATCTCGTTCAGTACTGAGAAGTCTGCGAGTTGTTTCAATTCCTCTGGAGTAGCATATCCTGCCGGTATTATTATGAACGGCTTACGATCTATCTGGTAGAGTATCTTCCTTATGTCACACTTTCCCAGAAGATAGTCTAAGAGCCCGTACCTTCCCGGCTCGTTATGCGTGGATCTTATTAGGTCTCTGTACGAGATGTTTCTTGAGAGCTCTTGTAGTAGTATGCCTATCTGGTTCATATCTATACTTAGGTCAACTAGAACCACCTTGTATGGTATGTTCGGATTCTCTACGAGGAGTATTGACGTGAATATGCTTAATGTTGTCTTTCCTGTCCCTCCCTTCTCTCCGCTGTAGAATGCTACTATCTTTGCACTCATGGTTCTACCCATCTGGGTCTTGAGGCAGGTTTATAATATCCTCTTTGTATGATTCTCCTAGAATGATGATGCGTTCTCTTCGAAGGATATATGATGCAAAGGCTAGGTACAGTTTCAGGACAATATTTGGGAATTCTGTCACAGTGAGGATAAGTGATGGCATGTATATTATTGAGGAGGAAGAGGAGGAGAAGGTTCCTGAGAGAATGTATGAGAAGTATCTTACACAGGAGATTAAGCCAAGCATGCTTGTCACTGAGCTGCTGTCTAGAGACGATCTCACAAGTGCTCAAAAATATTACGTATTTAAGAAGCTTACGTTCGGGATATTCACGGCTCCAATATTAGATCCCGAGGTGAAGAACGTGAACATTAACGATAGATGCTGTATGTTGACTCATAATATTGGAGACGTGCTCTACGCTGTCAAGTACACTCCATCAGAGGTCGAGAAGGTGAGAGTTGCTCTAGAGAAGGAGCTTGAGAAGACGTGCTCTCTGACTAATCCTATCCTTGAAGGATCGGTAGCATTTATAGACTTTGTCATGCGTATCAGCGTCACAGCTAGAGGACTTGGAGTAGCACCAATGACACAGATATCCATACGTAAGCACTCGAAATCATATTACACGCTTGTCGACCAGATTAAGAGCAAGTTCATAAATAGCACTCTCGCAGCTCTCCTAGCTACGAACTGGGCGTTCCCAATAAGCTCCTCTGTCGTGGTCTCGGGACCTATGGGAAGTAGAAAAACATCGCTCCTGGGCTGTCTAATACAGTTCGTAGAGCCGAACTGCATAGTAGGGATCCTACAGGACGATCCTGAGCTCGACATACGTGAGCTACCTGGAATGTACATAGAATGGCACTGCGCAAGAAAGACACTATCACAGGAAGGTGTTAGAGAGATACAGCTAGTCGACCTGATACGTGCAGCTCTCAGAAAGAACTACCGCAAGATCATAATATCGGAGGTACGTAGCCCCGACGAGATCTACGCATATATACAGCTACTAAAGGTCACATATGGAGCAGGAACAACAATACACGCACTAAGCATAGACACGTTACAGAAGAGACTCCTATCAGCAAAGAGCGGAGTCATAACGGTGGACAAGTACGATCTAGAACCAATAAAGCTAGCAGTAATATGCGGCTTCGCACAGAGAAGACCGAAGGTTCTCCAGATAGCACATGTAGACTTCGTAAACGAGACATATGGCACAATAGCCAAGTTCGTAGAGACAGACTGGGTAGTAGATGAGGAGAAGATAGGAAAGTACCTCGACGAGCTAGCAGACATAAACAACATACCTAGAACAGAGACACATGCAGTATTTGAAGACCTAAGAAGATTCCTAGACCTAATATCAGACGTAGAGATCGAACTAGACGCATACATGTTCAGAAAATACATACTAGAACTCTACAAGTACGGACTAGACTACGTGAAGAGCGAGCTAATCAAACTTATGAGTGACATAACAGTAGTAACAATGTAATGTGGAACCTCTATATCGAAGTCATAGCGATAGTAATAGTCCTCACAATATCACTAACACTTCTAGCAACATACATAACATATAACATACACATAACACAGCTATGCCAAGCAACAAACATAAAAATAACACCTCAGAAAAAGAAAGAACTACTCATAATCTCATCAGAGCCAGAATACATAGGAATAACACTATACAACATATGCTACATAAATGACCACGTAACATATAACTACACAATAATAACAACACCAACAGCAATAAAATCTAAGACCAAGAACTGTATACTAGTACTCGTAGCACCAGGAAGCATAACAGTATACCCAGAATGTAAACAAGGCTCCTCCAGATTGTTGCTGTACGTCTCTCCTTGCGGAATAACGAGCTCCCCAACCAGCTGTTATCCATGGGCAGAGATAGAATTAGAAAAATCAAGCAATGAAGTATGTGGACTAGTAGAAAAATCATCTTTTAAGCTTGCTAAAAAATGGTGTACTGGCGTACCCGAGCTCTATATATGGGATGGAGGACTTATTAAAGGAGTAGTAAGGTGATCCATCTAGAATGTATACAATAATCGACATCGCATTTGCAGCAATGATACTAATGATAGGCGCAATCCTGATAGTATACCTACTCATAGGAGGCACAACAACAAACACAACCATAGTAACAGGCATAAGAGACTGCATATACGCACAGATAGAAAACAACATGATACCCTTCCTCCTAAAAGAAGGAAAATACAGCTATGTAGAAAAGATAGTACAAAGCTGTGGAGCAAGCAACATAGTAATATACAAGATAACACAAGGTTCCTCAATGAACCTCGTATATCCTACAGGAATAGAGAAAAAATATGTGGAGAACGTCATCTCTAAGTGTAGTCGCATAATAACAATATTCATACCAATAAAAGAGAACATGTACGAGCTACTTATCTGTACAAGGTAATCACAACCCATAGCGAATAGTTCCAGTATGACATACATTTAATAGTATGAATACCTGACGGAATATATAGGATATACCTGTAGACATAGTTGGAGCTCTTCGTCTTTGTCTTTACTTGTGAAATGCTTAAGGGAGTAGAGACATATACTGCTATATTAACCCCTGGTGGAAGACTAATGCATGAGCTACCTATACAGATCTCGCATCGTGTATGGGGGTTTCTATACTTGGGACGTGACCATGTTAAGGCTATGTTGTGTGGAGCATACACTGTAACTACTATAGAGGAGCCTGGATGAGATAGAACGTATCTTATACACCTCGAGAATCCTACTGAAACATTATATGAAGTTAATAATGAGGAGGCAGATATATAAATTACACAACATAGTGCAGCTATAAATACGGTAATGATTGCTACCTCCAGAGCGTCCATCGAGAAAGAGTTATAGCTAACCTAGCTAAAAGTATATCTAGAGATATGAG
>JAADER010000052.1 GCA_013153275.1 Thermoproteota archaeon | reverse complement strand
CTCAGTGCTCGTGCCCTTCCTCATCTCTCAGTCAGGTTCTTGTCATCACTTTTTATTAGATAGGTATTGAACTTCTCTAGAAATTCTTTTACCTTACTATGGTCTACTTCTCTACTTATGAATCTTGTTGTGTCTTCCCTATACATTTTAATGCTTTTAAGTATTGATTTGCAGAATCTTATTAGTGAGCATCCTTGAGCTATGTCGTAGGCTTCTATGATCCTTTTGTGTTGGTCTATCTTTCCTTGAGCTATCTCTACATATATTTGAGGGATAACGTTGAGAAATATGTCTATGACTCCATCTCCTCCAGACAGTCTATGTAAAGTTGCGTAGTACCCGTTGCCTATATATACTCTAATGTTGTTTCTTGTTCTCTTTACGTTTCTCATTATGTTGATGACGTATTTGTAGTCTCGTGATGTTACTTTTATGCCTGTAATGTTCTCGTACTCTTCTATAACCTTCTCTATCCAGTGTGGCGGCACTTCATATCCTTGGACGTCACTGTATAGGTATATCATTACCTGTCTCTCAAATTTCTCGCAGAGTAGCGAGTAGTATCTTTGAAATGTTTCTTCTGTTGGTTTATAGTATAATGGTGGTAAGCTTATTATTGTTCTTATGCTGTATTCTTTACAAGTATCTACCAGTCTCATAACCTCTTTTGTGTTGAACAAGTGGACTCCTACTATGATCTTCTCAGGATCTATGCACTGGCTCAGCGTTCTTAGCATGCTTATTCTCTCCTCTAGACTGAGGCATGGCCATTCTCCTGATGTTCCGTAGATAAGTATCTGATTAACATATTTAAGAATTGTTCTACAGTGATTTTCTAGGGATTCCATGTCGATGTTCATATCCTTGTTGAAGGGTGTAAGTACTGGGGTTATTAGAGAGAACGACACTCTTTTAATGTGTCTTATAGGTCTTTTTTGAAGATTACTCTCAAGCTTTCTGTTGTATAGGAACTACATGTAATATCTCCTTCGTTATGTCGAACTTGTTGACTATGTAGTCGAAAAGCTTCATGTTCACTATGCCGTCTATTAGCGATATTGGGAATTGAACTGGCATGTAGAGCATGAATATTGTCCCTATGAGCTGTAGTATCTTTGTGATTGTGTGTCCCCATGCTAGTGCTAGCTCTATCGATGTTGTTAAGTATACTCCTAGATCTCCCACTACTCCACTTATAAAGAGTATTGCGCTTCTTGCTGGTCCCTTATCCATCCTCAGTACTATCTTTCTGACAAAGTAGCTTAATACCGCTGGTATTAGTGCTAGAGATAGCGTGTTTGCTCCAAGGGTTGTGAACCCTCCATGGCCATAGAGTGCCTGTAGTATCAGGACGCAGAACGACATTAGGAATATCTCTGGAATTGAAAGTATTAGTCCAGCTAGAGGGGTTCCACAGGGATGAGAGCATGAGCCGGCAACAGGCACGGGGATGTGCCAGCCGCTCAGCACGAACACTATAGCCATAAGAAGTAGAAAGAGTTTCACATACTCGGTCCCATACTTTCTTATGTTCTCTCTCAGCTTAACTATACCATATAGGACTACTGGTATCACTATTGCAAAATATATAGCGCAGTGCAGCGGTGGCAGTGTCCCATCAGCAAGATGCATGACATGTCTCCCATGGTTTCAAAATTTAACATTTTTACTATTTTTCAATTATAAAAGTAATAAAAAAGCTAAAACCTTGACCTGCATAACACACATATGCAGAAGGGTAGAAAAGCTATACTACTGATGTTCGCTATAATAGCAGTAATAACAGCAATAATCGTCACTGCACTAGGAGTAGCTGGAATAAGCCTAGAAGAGCCAGAAGATATAGCAGCAACAAAGATACTTCACCTACATATATGGCAGATGCTTCCTGACCCTGTTGCAGACTTCATAGCTATAGTGCTTCCTCTCATAGTAGGAATAATAATAGGGTACATAGTCGGTGACAAACTATGACGTTCGTAATAGACTACGATCAGCTAGTACCAATAATGTTCTTTATAGGACTAGGCATAGGCTACGTTCTGAGGAAAGTAACAAAACGTAAAAGTGCTGTCATAGCGAGGGCTATACTGTTTCTACTAATATTCGTTATAATATTTCTAACAAGCTCGAGAATGTTCCTTATAGGACTCGCTGGACTATCGCTTGCGTCAGCTTTCTCTATAGTCCTGTCACATAGGGAGAGAGAAAGATACTTAGCATATATGGGAACTATAGGACTAACGTTATCTGCCATCGCATTATCAATGATAATATGCGGCCTCTATAGCGAGACACAGCTGCTAGTGTTAAGGGTTCTCATAATAGGTATGTTATATATCTCTCTGATACTTACTCTACCTGTAACATCTCTAACATACATAGTTAGGATGTTCTTTGGAAACTCGCTGACAATGATGTTTCTAACTACGTTTCTCGTGTTCAGGAAAGTAATAAACATAATTGAAGAGTTTAGAACAAGTATGAAGGTTCACGAAGCATATATTAGAGGAACACTAAACAAGATAAAGTTCTCCATAGACGTCATAAGGAGGAGAGTTGTCCCACTTCTCGAGAAGGCAGTGGACGAGATAGTAGCTGCATTGAGCTCTAGAGGGATAGACATTACAGGATATGGAGTCAAGATACCTCTTAACCTGAAAGCAGGTATAGACGATGCATTTCTCATAGCATCTATGCTTTCAGGAGTGATTACCCTGGCGATACTATGCCACCTGTTGTAGAAGTAAGAGGTATGTGGTTCAAGTATAGGAGCGGGGATGATTGGACATTACGTAGCATAGATATGAGCGTTGACGAGGGAAGAATAGTAGCTCTACTTGGAGTAAATGGTTCAGGTAAGACTACGCTACTTAAGGTTCTTTCAGGTGTTGTGTTGCATCAGAAGGGTACTGTAACCATATGTAACGTGGAGTTGAATAGGAGGAGCATTAAGAAGATACGAGAGCTTGTAGGTCTGGTTCTTCAGGATCCTGAGTCCCATCTTTTGATGCCTACGGTTAAAGAGGAGTTATCGTTGCCGTTAATTGCTCGTGGTCTTCCTGAAGCTGAGGTAGAGAGGAGAGTTAGAGAGATATCTAGGCTCGTTGGAATTGAAAGCATTCTGGAGAGAGGGATAGACGAGCTGAGCTTCGGTCAGAAGAAGAGAGTCTCAATAGCGTCAGCGCTTGTTCTTGAGCCTCGGATACTTCTGCTTGATGAGCCTACTCTAGGTCTCGATCCTGTTGGATGTATAAAACTGATGGATCTAGTGTACGATATAGCTAGAGATAGAAATATGACGGTCATATTCTCCACTCAGGATATAGACATTGCTGCACTATATGCAGACTACATATATGTGATCAAAAATGGTGAAATAGTAGCTAGAGGAGCTAGAGATGATCTTCTACGCGATCCATATACATTAAGAGAAAGATGTGGTTTAAGGTTGACTAGGATAGCACATCTATTCGAGATAGCTATAAGCAAGGGGCTCATAGATGAGGATTACCTACCACTAACGATATCGGAAGCTCTCAGAGTACTAGAGCGTGTAAGGTCTCTTGTAAGGACAAGTGCTGAATAACCTTCCTAATACTGAAATAAAAATTTATTGATCCTTCTCTATCTATAGTCATCGTAGGATATAGTTCTTATCTGTCACGATGTTAAAGGTCCGTGTTATGATAGGTCAGTCAGGGGATTATTAATCACCTATCATACCCAGCCGTAACTCATCATCATCTAGATTAAGCAGTCTCCTCTCTTTAAGTCTAGCCTCTTTCTGCTCTATTAATATGTGCTTAATATTTCTCACATATGTTCGATATACACCATACTAGATAATGTTTATAAGAATCGTTCTGGCGTTAGTATCTGCATGAGCTACGAGGGCTCTCTCATGTACCTGATAAGAGGTATCGAAAAATTGAAGAATGCTGCTCTATTATACATTATGACCTACATAATTATTGCTGGGTTCTATGTAGCTCTCTTCGAGGGGTTTCTATCTCACAATGCTGTAGTATTGATAACAAGCATTGTTCTAATAATTGTGGCGGTAATCATAGGCTTTATTGCATTGTTCATGTTTCTTATACCTTCATTTTCAGATCTGAGAGATTATGACTATTCTAAGTTCAATACACCCTATGTTCTTCTGAAGATAGGTCTGATAGGGGGTCTATTAGCTCTCTTCATAGGCGCTGCACTAATCATAATCGCTGTATCTATAAGTGTGAAGTCTATACTAGTCATGCATCATTGGGCATATATGTCTGAGATATCATTTATGATGTTTTCTCCAGCATACGTATATAACGCGATCGTCATTGCATATATTGGAGAGATACTAGTCTTAGTTTCTCTCATTCTCCTCATAGTTGGGTATGTAGGGATAATAATTGGGTTGATAAGGTTGAAAGATGTTACAGGAGAGGATCTGTTTCTTGCCGCTGCGATACTATACATAATCGGGATATTTATACAGTTGCTAATATTTATAGCCTGGATACTAATATATGTAGGTGCAAGAAGCAGTCTTCAGAGACTTAGACAGAGCATATGATTTCTACCTGTAGTGATGATAGAACTCCCCGACCTGACATGGTGAGGACGACCCTCTTGCTGACTTGCCGATAAACAGCATAATTTTTCTCGAAGTTCCTCTATATGTTTTGAGGCTTCGGTTTACTGAGTCTCTGCTTTAAATATCAGTTCTCTCATCTTTCTTCCAATCTCCTCTATGGGATGTCTCCGTATCTCCTCTAGAAGCTTCTTAAGTGTTGGACATCCTTTCTCATACTCTTCTACCCACTCTTTAGCAAATTCTCCACTGATCACTCTCTGTGCTGCTTTTCTAATGTTCTCTCTCACATGTTCATCTATCACCTTTGGACCTACTGTTAGTCCGCCGTATTTTGCTGTCTCGCTCACTATCTCTAACATTCCTGTTAGTCCACCTCTCCATATTAGGTCAACTATCATCTTAAGCTCGTGAAGCACCTCGAAATAGCATACCTCAGGCTGATATCCCAACTCTGTGAGGACTTCAAATGCCTTCTTTATGAGCTCCATTACACCTCCAACAAGGACGCACTGTTCTCCTATTAGGTCAGTCTCAGTCTCTTCTTTGAAGCTTGATAATATGACTCCTGCTCTTGTGAAGCCGTTTGCCTTAGCTATTGCTAGTGCATAGTCTAGAGCCTTCTTTGAATAGTCCTGCTGTACCGCTACTAGTGCCGGAACACCAAATCCCTTCAAGTACAGTTCTCTCACGGCTGAGCCGGGACCCTTAGGTGCTACGAGGACTATGTCCACATATTCTGGCGGTTTTATAAGGCCGAAATGTATTGTGAATCCATGTGCAAAACATATTATCTGACCTGGCCTCAGGTTTGGCCCTATGCTGTCTCTCCATACCTTAGGTTGAACCATGTCCGGTATGAGCATTACTATGACATCAGCCTTCTTAGTTGCTTCAGAGATCTCATATACGTCAAATCCCTCCTTACTTGCCTCGTCCCAGCTTTTTCCACCTTTTCTGAGCCCAACTATGACTTTTAGACCGCTGTCTCGCATATTGTAGGCCCATGCTCTTCCCTGGGATCCATATCCTATGATTGCTATGGTCTTATCTTTTAGCAAGGATAGATCTGCATCTACGTCTGTGAATATTTTTGCCATCTTATCTAGGCTTTTTCAAATATTATTTAAATTATTACCAAGAGGAGACAGTATGTGGAGCTTGTGCTCACCTACATCTGCTTGCCGCCTCTACTGTTGACTCGTTACAGGAGGCTGGTGATGCTCTATCAAAGCCCTCTTTTATGGCTATCTCCTGGATCTCATATATGCTGCTCAGCTTGTTAGTGAACCACTCTGGTTCTGATGTTATGACTCTCATCTCCACGGCTACTGTCGAGCCATTAAGCTTGAACGTCATCTCCCTAACCTCTGCCTTCGTGCTACATTTTCGTAGCATTGTTATCAGTCTTGCTACTGCGTCTAGTCCTCCTATCAGCTCCATGTATAGTATTATGGTCCTGCTACTCATGCTCTCACCCCAAAGTTCATTTCTATGCTTAACTCTCCTGGCAACATGATTTCAGTAAGCCACTTCCCAGGTAGCACCCACGGCTTAACCATCTCGAACTCCTTATCTATTGTCACATCGATCACTATCGGCTCTCTTCTCCTTATGGCTCTCTCTACAGCTATCTTTAGGTCAGCATATGTCTCAGGTCTCGCACCTTCTATTCCAAATGCCTCAGCTAGCTTCACAAAGTCAGGGTTTCTATGAAAGTCCACTGCTATTATTCTCCCACTATACATCACTCTCTGCCACTGTCTCACCATCTGTAGAGCACTATTGTTAAATATTGTCACTATTATGTCCAGGTTCCACTCGCGTACTACACACAGGTTCTGGCAAGTCATTAGGAAGCTTCCATCTCCATCTATGTCTAGTACAGGCCTGTTAGGACGAGCAAACTTTGCACCTATTGCAGCTGGTAGACCGAACCCCATGGTTCCTAGGCCGGCACTTGTTACAAATGTTCCCGGCTCTATTACCTGCCAATGTATCTCAGACCACATCTGGTGCGCTCCCACTCCCGTAGTGACGACAGCATCTGGAGGTAGGACTTCTCGTAATGTCTTCAGCACTCTCCAGGGTACTAGTCCGGGAACGTCATTTCCATACTTTGACATGTAGTCCTCAAACTTTCTCCTTATCTCTTTCAACCATCTTACGAACTCCTCATCTCGCTTCAGTGCCTCAGGTATATATTTTATGAGCATCTGTAAACATTCTCTGACATCTCCCGCTATTGCGATATCGGGCTTGATGTTCTTTCCTAGCTCTCCTGGATCTATGTCCACATGTATTATCCTTCTACCTTTCCTGAACTCAGAGTAGTTACATATTGTTCTATCGGAGAACCTTGTACCTAGTGCCAGAACAACGTCAGCATTAGCCAGAGCAGCATTTGCCTCCGGTCTTCCATGCATTCCCGCAACACCCATAACTAGAGGATGCGTACTAGGCACAGCATTCTTGCCAGGCAAGGTCGTGACTACAGGAGCCATCAGCATCTCAGCTACCTTCAGTACTAGATCCCACGCGCCACTCCAGTATACGCCGCCTCCAACCAATATCACAGGTCTCTCAGCTTCAACAAGCATCTTAGCTGCTTGAGCTATCTTTGATGGGTCAGGTCTAGGTATGGGCTTAAATATCCCAGGAATGTAGAACTCCTCCTCTCTATCTACCTTTCCTGTCTGAGCATCACGTGGGAAATCTATCAGCACAGGTCCAGGTCTTCCATGTATTGCTATTCTGTAAGCAATCTTGAATATTGATCTGACCTTATTGGGATCTCTTACCACTATGTTGAACTTTGTTACAGTGAACGTAGACCCCACCATGTCGGTCTCTTGGAAAGCATCTTTTCCAAACATTGCTAATGGTACTTGTCCAGTTACAGCTACAACTGGCGAAGAGTCCATGTAAGCGTTTGCAAGCCCTGTGAACAGGTTAGTGGCTCCTGGACCTGACGTAACTATCGTGACCCCGGGTCTCCTCATCACCCTAGCATATGAGTCTGCTGCATGTATCGCACCTTGTTCGTGTCTGAACAATACTATCTTTATTCTGTCCTGGGCATCGTACAGGGCATCATATACTGGCAGTATTGCTCCTCCAGGTATTCCAAAGACTACATCTACTCCAGTCTCAATCATTGCTCTGACTAGAGCTTCTGCCCCTATCATGGCTCTATCACCATTTTGCTATCTTGTGAGCTGTTACTCCCTGTTTTGAAGCTCCTCTTTCTTCTTCTGATTCTAGATGGTTTCCTTGGTTTTTCTGGTGTGTTCTCCTTACTCCTGTACCCGGCAACTCGCCCAGATAGGACAGAGAAGACTCATCCCGATCCAGAGTGTACAGCTCTTGATTTCTATAAAGCATTACCTATAGTGGACTTTTAGCAGAGTATGATAATACTTAAATAGAAGCTTGACCTCTGAGGTTTGGGATCTTACATTGCTCGACTGGGTAACGTAGAGTCCAGATATATAAGAATACTAGACACAACGTTAAGAGACGGTGAGCAAACTCCCGGTCTAGCTTTTAGGCCAGATGAGAAGCTTCAGATAGCGTTACTTCTCGAAGAGCTCAATGTTGACTCAATAGAGGCGGGATTCCCAGCAGTGAGTAGGGGAGAGTACGAGGCTGTCAAGATGATTGCAAGAGAGGTCTCAGGAAGCGAGATAGTCGCCCTATGTAGGTGTAATAGAGCTGACATAGATCTCGCAGTTGACTGTGACGTTGATGCTGTTCATCTCTTCATAGCTACGTCAGACATTCATCTCAAGTATAAGCTGAGGATCAGTAGAGAGGAGGCTCTCAGAAGAGCCATAGATGCTGTAGAGTACGCAAAGAGTCACGGTCTAGTTGTCGAGTTCAGTGCAGAGGATTCCACTAGGACTGAGTGGACCTGGCTTGCAAGATTCTTCCAGGAGATCGTCAACGCTGGTGCAGACAGATTAGATATCGCTGACACTGTCGGAGTCATGTGGCCATCTCGTATGCAGGAGCTTGTCAGATATGTCCTAGAGAACGTGAGAGGAAGCTACATACTGAGCGTTCACTGCCACAACGATTTCGGCATGGCCACCGCTAACAGTATTGCGGCAGCAGAGGCAGGAGCAGGACAGGTACATGTGACCGTGGCGGGACTTGGCGAGAGAGCGGGTAACGCACCGTTAGAGGAGGTTGTGACTGCTCTGCAGTTCTTGTTAGGGTACAGGACAGGGATAAGGTTCGAAAAATTGAAACATGTGTGTGAGAGGGTTCTGGAAATAGCAAAGTTCGAGATCTCACCTAACAAGCCAATAATAGGAATAAACGCGTTCAGTCACGAGTCTGGAATACACGTACACGGAATAATAGAGAACCCACAGACATATGAGCCGATACCTCCAGAACTGATAGGGGCACAGAGGAGGATAGTCATCGGAAAACACAGTGGAAAACATGCGGTAGAGTACGTACTGAAGAGCATGGGTATAACACCTGTACCAGAGATAGTTGATAAGATTCTGAAAGTAATTAAAGAGCTAGGCGATAAAGGCGAGAAAATAACGGAGAACACGATAATAGAGATAATTAGGTTAGTCGTGGCGGGAGATTCTGAAAAAACTACAGTCAGCTAACTATCCTAACCCTATTATTAACGTAGTTAACGTACCAGAAAGCACCGGATCTAGATACTATCATCAGATTGTAACACATGTGAGGACGGATCCTGAATCTTGGTCTAAACTTTATCACTATAGTAACGTTCTTACCTGGATAGATGGTACTGTTCCACTTATATAGGACTTTCACATATTTAGTATACTTTTCAACAATCTTCTTCATATAGTATATCCTGGTCTTGCTATCGTAGTGAACCTTAACATAGTTAAACGTTAGAAGAACGTCTCTTGTTATGAGAGGTACACAACCAACACATCCTTTAAAGAATCCTAATCCAAGAATAGCGGTAAAGGATCTGTATATTACCTTTTTACCATTAAGATATCCCAAGAAGCTTATATTATACTCTCTTAGAAAAACGAATCTTTTTGAGGTCTTTACTGCATGTATAGTTATATTAAAGTTGTACGAGACTCCATACCTTAGAGGAACTGCCACACTTTTTATTATTGTAGCGTGAGCATTATCATATATCTCGAATATTACCTGAGGAGCACCCGTATCTGATTTATCTATTTTAAGTATTATAGATATATTATAGAGGCTTATTTGTCCGTTTTCGATTCCTATAAATGCTATGTAAGCCTCTGACATTAATATGCTGCTGTCCTCTATAGAGTCTACTGCTAGACTATTAAAGAGCACGCTCATGTTAACAAGCCCCTCAGCTTTAATCGCCTTTATTGGAGGAATTCTTATCTTAACCTTGATTACTACAGTCCTCCTGAATAGTATCTCTGCCCCCTTCCTTGGAACTGTGAGTACCTGCACTATGTTACCGCTTACGCAGCTTATTATTAACACTGATGATATAGTGACAGGAGAACGACCAAAATTAATGATCCTTAGCAACAGATGCGCATATCCACTTGTTCTATTGTAAATCAGTTCTGAGTAGGCTTCTATGCTCGTACTTATTTTAGCTATTGAGGTAGTCTCATTTGTGGGGATTGTTCTGCTGATTAGGGAACACGAGAGAAGTAGGACGAGCGTCGATACTACAACTACTACACATAGTACCATGATCACTGTAGCTATACTTGTCTGTGCTCTACAGTTCACATTTTGATAATGTATCGACTTAACTGTTATTTAAGGCTTATTCAACATATATATCTCATGAAGATAGAAATCAGGTCACTACTGTCAACCTGGGTAAAGGATCAATCATTATATGGTAAATGTATTATAATATGTTCAGAATGTCTGTTAAATAATGATAATGTATTTGAGAAGATTTCTCACATGGGAGATATAATATTGAAGGCTTGTCCTGAAAAAGAAGAAAATACGTATTTTGGAAAAATCGCAACAATAATAAAATGTTCAAAACCAAGAAAGATAATAGTAGTAACAAGAGATGGTAGTCCTCACTGTAGAGTACTCCATAACGCCCTACTTCAAGCTATGTTCTTAACAGGTAGTAACGTGGAGCATGAGAACTATGTTGTGCTTGACGAGAACCTAGTCAGAATAAGTAGAGAAACTATAACATTATCAAGATATTTATCGGTTATAGAAGAAATATTAGGAAAGATCAATGTAAAAGAATTCCTAAGAAGGTCTAGTATCGAGTACAGTTCATTTTCTAAATAGTCTCAGATACCTTATCTAATAGTTATGAAACCATTGTTACGTATTATTATAGGGCCTTTATCGGTATCTATAGTAATCATGTAACATTCATTAGGGGACATTGGTGTGCTCGAGGTAAACTCTAGAGCTATAGTCTTAGATTCATAAGGGCCTATCATGTTAGTATAATTATATAATGTTCCTCTTATAGTTATAACTATAGGATAGCTCTGTGATGTCTGTGGATCGGTTATTTCAGGATGAACAAGCGTATGATTTATGTATTTTATACTTATCGATGAAGGCTGTGGAGTTCCAGATCCTGGTTTGAATATTGGGTTCTCTATATACTTAGTAAAGTTCTCGGTTAACGCCAATATGGAGGGGGCGCTTGCCTCTATATGTTCTTCTGATATTAATGCGGAGGTTGTATTATTAAGTAGCGCTATTCCAATATTCATACTAACATTATTAAAAGACATTACTCTAGGAAACTTAAGGACATAAAGAGACACATTAACATACTGCATGAAATATGGTTGAAACACGAATGTTAAAGTCCAATTATAGTTATACTTGTATATTAATCTATTGTTAACGTATAGATAGAGCGTACCTTTAACAAAGTTTTCTTGTCCGTTACTTACTAGTGGATAATGGCTTACTAGTTTAATAGTTATGCTATGAATGTCAGATAGGTCAATATATAAACTATGATAAGTGCCTCCAGTTAGTGGTGGATTTCCGTACTCTAGATCTCGTAGAGTTATTGATGAGTTAGCACAAGAGTATGTCAGGCTGAGTAATCCCTCCATCTTTGTGGTGCCTATCTCTTTCGTGTAGTCTATTACGAAACTTAGAACAAATACCGGGATCTCGTAGGTTCCTCCTGTTGCTGAGTAGGAGTAGTATGGGTATGCCTTTATATAGTATTTGATACCTATTCCTAAAATGTATAATATCGGATATAACTTGGTTGATGTGCTTTCTAGACTTACGTTTAAAATGTTATATAAGAGCTTGATGTTTGTTATGATTATAGTTACGTTCGCTATGGGGGCAAAGATTCCTATCCCGTTCGGTAGTCTCATTACATAGTTGTATATCTGATAACTCATGTATTCTGGATCTATCGTTGTCCTTAAAGAGCTGAGCCACATTTGGGTAGAGCTGAACTTGTGCTCGCCTATTGGCACTATCGTCGAGTTTTCTTTTGGTACTGATATAAATTTTATGATTGTCCCATTGCAATACTCTATTAGTATATGCTCAACTCTTATATATTCAGGGTTTGGATTTGCTATGTGGAGTAGAAGATAGTATAAGTTTGTTGATTTGTCATATATTATGGTAGACGACGTTATCAGTGGTGGAGGTACGTTTAAATGTGATGTAGTTTCCTTGTTTATGAATGGTAGTACGCCGTAAAGTAGCAATGTTGCTCCTATAATTGTTACTGTCGTTAGTATGATTACCGTTATTGCTGTTTCTATGCCTCTTGAATTTTTTACGTGCATATTCTCTGCCGTTGCAGGTATGGAAAGTATGAGCTTTTAAGCCTTTGTGTGTGATTTTTTACTGATCATGTGGTAAAGTATATAATTTATGGTGTGTATCCTATAAGTAATGTCTCAACCTGTGATTAAGCCGTTTAAGTCTATTAAGGAGCTTCCTCGCGAAGAGAAGTTCGCTCCCGGTCATGCAATGTGTGCCGGATGTGGTGCTGCTATCGCCATGAGGTGGCTTAACAAGGTTGTTGATGATAACACTATATTTGTCCTTGCTACAGGATGTGTCGAGGTCACAACTACTGCCTGTCCTTACACCGCCTGGCTTAGACCCTGCATACATGTCGCGTTTGAGAATGCTGCTGCCGTTGCTTCAGGTATAGAGGGTGCAGTAAAGATGCTGCAGAGAAAGGGAATGCTTAACAAGGACGTGAGAATAGTGGCTGTAGCTGGGGATGGAGGTACAGTGGATATAGGTCTTCAGGCTCTGAGCGGAATGCTCGAGCGTGGTCATCGAGTCATGTATGTTCTCTATGATAATGAGGCCTATATGAACACCGGGATCCAGAGAAGTGGTGCCACCCCCTTTAGAGCTTGGACCACTACAACACCTGTAGGAAAGGTTCTGAAAGGAAAGCTTCAGTGGAAGAAAGATATTGATGGGATAGTTCTAGCACACAGGCCAAAATACATGGCGACCACCACCATAGCATATGTGGTAGATATGGTGAACAAGTTCAGGAAGGCATACGAGTACTCGCGAGAAGGACCCACATTTGTACACGTGCTCTGTCCATGTGTGCCCGGTTGGAGAATAGATCCTCACATGACTGTGAAGGTCTCTAGACTTGCAGTCGAGACTGGAATGTGGGTGAACTATGAGGTTGAGGGGGGAGTATTCAGAGTCACTACGAGAGTACCTAAGAGGAAACCTGTCTCTGAGTACTTAAGATTACAGGGAAGGTTTAGACATCTCACAGATGAGGATATTCAGATTATTCAGAAATATGTTGACGAGCAGGTTGAAAGGATAAATAAGATGGTTGGAGAGACCGTGATAGGGCCTGTAGTAAAGGAGGAGAAGGCCGAGGCTAAGGCTTAAATATCCAGCAACATAACCATCTACGGGACCTCGGAGGCGACGCCCGTGTAGCCCACGGGTGCATGATTCCGAGGTCCTCCGGAGCGGCCACATTCTTAAAAATTCAAGTGATGATATAGGCCCGTCTGAGAAATGAGGAAGCTATACTATGCTGAGCAAGGTATTTACCTGCGCAAGATGTGGAAAGTGTTGCAAGGCTTCTCTTTTCATTCCATTATCATACGAGGATTTCTATGATTGGTATCTCTCAAAGTGTTTTTTACCGATCCTCTTCAGCATTAGAGAGTCTAACATATATACAGAAGAGGCAGGCATAGAATGGGCATACACATTATTATCAACTCGACATAGTATCTATAGCATTGTCAGAAATATTTTTGAGAGACATAGCGTTAAGTTATCTGATGAAGGATGCTCTATGTTCAATATGAAATATAACTGCTGTAGAATATATAGTAGGAGGCCACTTGTATGTAGACTGTTCCCATTTGATAGTAATCTCAGAACAGTAAGCTGGGCGTTAGAGAACTGTGAGGCAGTAAAGAATGGTTTTGTTAAGCCTCCACCAGATTATGTAGATATAGCTCGAAGATATTCGAGGTCTATCGAAAAAACATACTCTGAACATACGATAATAGAGAAGATAGAGAGGATCAGAAGAGTAGTATTTGAGAGAGTGCTCGTTAAGGTCATTTCTGATAGGTATGAGATAGAAACTTTGAGATATCTCTTTTTCAAGATAGTTGAGTATGGTTAAGAGAGCTGGATGGAGAAAGTTCAGAGAGCTGAAGGCAGGGAGATATCGTGTAATATTGTATAGAGAGAGGGGCAATGCATCAATATTTAAGTTAGAGATAATTGATCAGTTATCCGGAAGCTACTGTGGTGAGGTGTATGCATACTTTAATGATGAGCTCGTGATCATGAATAATCTGAGTGCGTTAACGGTAGATGATCTTCTGAAGATTGCTTCAATGATTGAAGATTACCTTCAAAGAGCTTGTAAGGTTTAGGTACCCATGATTATGTGCTGTTTCTCGCATAGCTCTTTAAGGAGGCTTATAGTTGAGTAAACAGCTATATAGCTTGTCCTTGGGTTCCATGGTGTTGGTATGTTTCTCAGTACTATCTTTACCTTACTTATCTTAGATTCTATCTCTATCTCATGAATGTTCTCTGTTATTTCTGGGTCTGCTATTACCTCTATTTCAGGTTCTATTTTAGATACTAGCGTCACTGTAGCTACTATGTTGACGTTAAGTGGGAACTTCTTAACTGCTTCTGATGCTGGACCCTTGTAGAGCGTTTTTGGTTTCTCTATCTTCTCCTCTACTGGTAACGCTCTGACAGGTTTTCTAGTTCTCATGACTATTCTCTCTATTCCTGCTACTGCAAGTGCCTTCAGTATGTCTATACCACCTATTGCTCCTGACGGTACCATTACTCTAGCACCAGTACGCTCACATGTCTCGATTATTCTTTTTCTGAGATCCTCATCCAGGAGAGCTCCTGAGCTTAATACTATGAGAATTTTCCCTCTCTCAAGTATGGGTATCGCATACTGTCTGACCGCTGCTGGGCTCGCTACCTCTACGACGATTTCAGGATCTCTCCTCAGTAGATCCTCAATGTTCGAGCATATTGACACACTTTCCATTCCTAATTCTTGAGCTATTCTTCGACATTTCTCTACGTCCCTATCTAATAACGCTACTATCTCCACATTAGTGAGGTATCCTTTCTTTACTGCGTCTAGTATTCCTCTACATATTGCACCGCATCCTATGATTGCTATCCTCATTCTCTTTCCACCTCTAGACTCATGTCAACTATGTGAGGTCTCATTGTTATCTGGCTTGTGCTTATCACGTCAGGCCCCGCTCTAGCGTAGTCTACAACGTTTTCAAGTGTTATTCCTCCGCTCACCTCGACTATGACTCTGTCTCTGAGGTTATGCTCTCTCAACATGTCTACAAATCTTTCAACTTCTCTTGGGCTCACGTTGTCCAGCATCACTATATCGGCCCCCGCTAAGGCAGCCTCCAGAGCCTCCTCTGCAGAGGACGTCTCTACCTCGATCTTATGTACAAAGCTTGCTCTCCTTCTAGCAAGCTCTACAGCCTTACGAATGCTTCCCATCAGCTTCACATGATTGTCCTTTATCAGCACTGCATCGCTCAGAGAGAATCTGTGAGTGTCTCCTCCACCTATCTTGACAGCCTTCTTCACAAGATACCTAAGTCCTGGCATCACCTTCCTAGTGGCAGCTATCCTGACCCTAGGATTGACCTTACGGACAGTCTCGACGAACATTCGAGTAGTCGTTGCAACGCCTGAAAGATACATCAATAAGTTAAGCATCGTTCTCTCAGTCGTCAGAATGCTCTTGACAGGTCCCCTGAACCTAGCGACGACATCGCCGTTCTCTATGGTCTCTCCGCTTCTCTTTCTCTCTATGGTCTCTATGTTGAAGTTTGACAGTATGTTTGAGATCTCTTCAATACATGCTAATACTCCTCGAGATCTAGCTACGATGTATGCCTTCACGTCGAAGTTGTCTTCAAAGAGTATGTCTGACGTGTAGTCTCCAAATGGTGCATCCTCTCTGAGCCATCTTATGAACTCGTCGAGGAGAACTATGCTCGCTATCATCTCCTCATGATTTCGATACTTGTCTCTATAATTTCTCTTGCTTTTCTAGCTTTATCAGGATCTATCTGGACCCTATATTTCAATCTCTCTAAGCTTCTCAGTATGCTTAGAAGGCTTATCTTCTTCATATCTATACACACTGCACGAGGATTCACTGGAACTATCCTCCTATCATTGTGAAGTCTCCTCGCTCTATATGTCAATCCCTCCTCGGTGCCTATCAGTATGGTACGTTTCTTATCTATTTCCTCGATTATCTTAAGCATCTGGCTGGTGCTGCCAACATGGCTTGCCAGTCTTCTGACATCCTTAGAAACCTCAGGATGAACTATAAGCACAGGATCCTCACGCTCATACAGTTCTAAAGCTTTATTTACATAGTAGATAGATAGAGCATACTCATGGACTGGACAGTGCCCATATGGTGGCAGGACTATTATCTCCTTACCTGTGACTTCCTCAACATAATTTGCAAGATTCTTATCAGGACCGAACATCACTACCTCATCTTCAAGCTTGGATACTAGTCTACATGCTGCAGCACTAGTGACAACATAGTCTGCACATATTTTAGACTCTAATAGAGAATTGACATATAGAACTACAGGTGCCTTAGGATACTTAGACCTGTACTCACGGACCATTGATGGTGGTAGAAAGTCTGCAAGAGGACATCTAGCATCTGGCTCTGGATGTAGGACTGTCTTATCTGGGTTCAGTACTGCGGCCATCTCAGCCATAAATGATACTCCAGCAAATATTATGACATCGGCTTCGCATTCTATAGCCTTTACAGCTAGCTCTAGACTATCTCCTACGTAATCAGCTATGTCCTGTACTTCAGGAATCTGATAGTTATGCGCAAGTATTACAGCTCTCCTACTTTTCTTCAATTCCTCTATCTTCCTAGCTATCTCGCTCAGTCTCATGCTCTGCACTCACACTCAACTAGACCAGCAATCTTAAGTATCCTACATGCAAGAAGTGCGGCGTTGACAGCATTTTCTATACCTACAACAGCAACAGGGACACCGCGAGGCATCTGAACCATGCTTAAGAGAGCGTCAAGCCCCATCAGTGCGACTGCTAGAGGTACCCCTATGACAGGTCTATCGGTTCTAGACGCTATATATCCGGGAAGAGCTGCTGATAGGCCAGCCATCGCAATGAATATCTTTGCAGGTGTCTCACGTATATACCTATCGAGCTCGTCCGGGCTCCTGTGGGCACTCAGGACGCGTATCTCGTAGGGTATTCCAAGCTTTTTCAACACTTCTGCAGCCTTAGAGGCATGCTGAAGATCTCTCTCGCTTCCAACAACTATAGCCACTAGAGGTTTCTCGCCAAACTTTTCTACGAGCGTCATGACCTACTTACCCTCTATCTTGACTGGCTCTATCTTAATGTTTAACAGCTCAAGAATTCTCCTATAATTGTTCACCAGCTCTATAGGTGATGCACCACGTCTATAACACTCCTTATCAAGATGCTTACCTTCTCTGTCAATAACTCTGAAAGTGTCTCCACTTATCTCATCTATTAGAATAATCTTGTCACCTAGCCTACCAAACTCGAGCTTCATGTCTATGAACGTGAGACCAGCTTTCTCAAAGATCTTGCTAAGTATCTCATTGACCTTTAGAGCAAGGTCCTTAACGTACTTCAGCTCGCTCTCACTTAGAAGACCAGCCTCAAGAACATCATCTTCAAGTACCAGAGGATCGTGAAGCTCATCAGACTTATAATGAAATTCTACTATAGGCTTGGAGAACTTCTGAAGCTTCTTCAGCAGAGGCATCCTTTTCAGCTGAGAACCGTAAGCATAATTCCTAACTATGACCTCAAGAGGGATGAGCTGGGTTCTCAGAACCTTCAATCTCCTATCACCATCATACTCCACAAAATGAGTGGAGATTCCAGCCTCCTCTAACACTTTGAAGAACCATGCACTCATGGCAGCAGCAAGAACACCCTTCTGAGGAGCATTATCACGCTTAGCACCATCAAACGCCGTTAACTCGTCCTTAAACTCTAGAATTAGATATCTATCATCAATCTCATACACATTCTTGGCCTTTCCAGAGTATATCAACCTAGGAGAACTAGCTAACGTCATGACTAGCTATATCAGCTAGAGGGACCAAGTT
>JAADER010000022.1 GCA_013153275.1 Thermoproteota archaeon | reverse complement strand
GAAAAAGCTAAAGAAGAGGAGGAGCTTGTTGAAGAGCTCGGTGAGTAAGTAAAATGGCATTACAGAAGGGCGACTACGTACTTCTAGACTACACGATACTGACGAAGGACGACAACAGGATAGTACAGACAACAAATGAGGAGATCGCTAAACAGGCAGGAATCTACAGCCCAGACAACGTGTACGAGCCCGTCCTCGTGATAGTTGGAGAGACGAAGCTCCTCGAGCCTGTTGAGGAGGCGCTACTTAAGGCTGAGGAGGGACAGGAGCTTACCGTAGAGGTACCACCGGAGAAAGGGTTCGGTGAGAGAGATCCTAAGAAGGTGAAGACGATATCTATAAGAGAGTTCTACAGGATAGGGAAGATTCCTAAGGTAGGAGATACAGTGGAGATAGATGGTCAGCAGGCACGTGTGATAGACGTCTCAAGCGGAAGAGTGACCCTAGATTTTAATCATCCTCTAGCAGGTAAGACACTGATAGTACGTTTCAAGGTTGTTAAGAAGCTTGAGAAAGATGAGGACAAGATAAGGTACCTCATAAAGAGAATACTTCCCCACCTGAAGCCAGAGAGCATAAGTGTTGAGATACTTGATGGCGGGAAGATCATAAAGATAAGACTGCCCGTAGAGACACTGCTTCTCGAGAGAATAGGAATGATAAAGGCCTCGATAGCTGAGGAGATCAGTAGAAGATTCCCCAACGTTGAGAAGATAATATTTGAGGACGTCATAGAGCTCAAGAGAGGACAAGAGCAGAAAACCCAGACCTAACGTACCCGTATACTCTTCTAGTTAAGATTTATAACCTATCCACAGGGTTTATAGCTTCGAAAATCATGTTCACCAGATTGCCCCTGGACCCATACAGCCAGATCCTGAACCGTGAAGAGATAGTGAGAAAGCTCGAGACTCTCAAGACGGGCACGACCACTGTAGGAATAGTCACTAGAGAAGGTGTTGTACTAGCGACAGATAAGAGAGCAACAGCAGGATACTTTATAGCTAACAAGAACGTTAAGAAGATATGGAAGATTGATAATCATGTAGCGGCAACAATGTGCGGATCAGTCGCAGATGTCCAGAGACTTCTTGACGAGCTCACACGAGTGGCACATGCTCGCAAGATAGAGACTGGGAAGCCAATATCGCTTAAGTCTCTTGCAAGCTATGCAAGTCTCGTACTATTCTCATCGAGACCGTTCATACTTGTTGTACACATAATAATAGGCGGGTACGATCCCGATGAGGGACCAATACTCTATGCTCTAGACTGGTTTGGCACCGTGACAAGAGAGACGAAATATACCTCGACCGGTAGTGGATCGCCGATAGCGTTTGGAGTTCTAGAGGATGGGTATAGGGAGGACATGACGATACAGGACGCTCTTAGACTAGCTGTCAGAGCAGTATATGCAGCAATGATGAGAGATCCAGGCTCTGGAGAGGGTATAGTCGCGGTGACGATAACTAAGGAGGGGTATAGGGAGGTTCCTGAGGAGGATATTAGGAGGATGCTTAAGTCGGGACAAGCTTAATAAGGGACTGCGCATAGTACTACCGATTCTTCGTGCCTTTTAGAGAAGATATTCAGAAGAAGATAGTAGACACCTTGTCACCGCATGTTAAGGTAGTAAGCATAGACTTCGAAGGGCCTAGCATAGTGGTGCTTATAGACGATTCTAAGAAATTTTACACAGAAGGCTGTGATAAACTCATAAAACAGCTCGCCAAAGACTTAAAAAAGCACCTAATAATCAGATGTGATCCAAGAGGCCGGTTAAAGAAGACAGACGCTGAGAAGAAGATCCACGAGATCTTGAAAAGCATAGTTGGCGAGGACATTGTAGATAGCATATACTTCGACGAGCTTCTCGGGGATGTCTACATATATCTGAAGAGACCAATACGTAACAAGAAGAAGATAGAGCACACCATCTTTGCCGAGACAGGATGGAGAGCTATAATAACACCGACCGCGCTAGAGATGGCACGAAGACTTCCAAGACAGGAGATAGAGTATGTTAGACAGATACAGATAGCAATGGCGAGAGAAAGAGCAGAGTTTCTGAGAGCTCTTGGTAGAAGAATACATCGTGACCCAGTGTTTAGAGACACCTATGTCAGACTTACAGTTCTCGGTGCTGGGTTCGAGGTTGGGAGAAGCGCACTTCTAGTGCAGACACGTGAGAGCAATGTCCTACTCGACTGTGGTATCAAGCCGGGGTACCCACACGATGAGTATCCTTTTCTCGATGTTATCGATGTTGATAGACTTGACGCTGTAGTGATATCCCATGCACATATGGATCATGTTGGTTTCGTACCGTTCCTATACAAGTATGGTTATAAAGGTCCCGTATACATGACCGAGCCAACTAAGTATCTCATGGAGATCCTGGTATCGGACTACATAGAGCTCTGTGAGAGAGAAGGAAAACAGCCACCATTCTCGAAGAAAGACTTGACCTCAGCCCTGTACCACACCATAACGATAGACTATGATGACACTACAGACATAGCGCCAGACATAAAGCTGACGTTCTCGGATGCTGGTCACGAGATCGGGTCAGCAATATCTCATCTACATATCGGTAACGGTCTCTACAACATCGTCTATACTGGAGACTTCAAATATGGTCCTACAAGACTGCTAAACGTTGCCAATAAGAGGTTCAAAAGAGTTGAACTTCTAGTAATGGAGAGCACATATGGAGGAAAGAACGACATCCAGGAAAGCAGAGACGAGGCAGAGAGAAGACTTATCGAATGTGTGAAGAGGACAGTAGAGAGAGGAGGAAAGGTTCTTATACCGGCATTCAGCACTGGGAGAGCTCAGGAGATACTCCTCATACTGAACGACGCCGCAGAGAGAAAGATCATTCCTAGAGACGTCAAGATATATGTTGATGGCATGATACTGGAGACCTTGAACGTTCATCTAATGTTTCCAGACTACTTGAACAGGAACGTGAGAGAGCTCATTTATGATGGTGTGAATCCTTTCCTCAGTGACAATGTTGAGCCTGTGGAGAGGCCTAAGAGACCTGAGAAGAGGTATGAGCAGGTCATGAGCATTGTTAAGGGTGATCCATGTATAATCCTTGCACCTCATGGCATGCTCAACGGTGGACCGATACTTGACTATTTTGTGCATCTCGCAGATGATGATAGGAGCACGCTCCTCTTCGTGTCTTATCAGGCCGAGAACACATTAGGCCGTAGAATACTTCAGGGTGAGAGGAGGCTCACGCTCAAGTACTATAATGAGGAGGTGAAAGTTGAGGTGAGAATGAACGTAGAGAGCATTCAAGGATTCTCAGGACATAGTGATAGAAGACAGCTTCTTGCATATGTGAGAGATGTCGAACCTAGACCCAACAAGATAGTCCTAGTGCACGGTGAGCAGAGCAAGATACTGAGTCTCGCACTGACTATCGAGCTAAGTATGAAGATACCTGTTCTTACTCCTGGAGATCTCGAGAGCATTAGGCTGGTACCATAGATCTACAAATCTATAATTGCATAGACATGAAGATAAATTTTATAACCATAGCGATATGACTGAGAAGGAGGTAATAATGTCTCGTTGCCTCGAGACTGTGGGTGAAGAAATGAAGAAAGCACTCAACAAGACTGTACTAATAAAGCTGAGAAACGGTGTCGAGCTGAGGGGTAGATTGAGAGGGTTCGACATACATCTGAACATACTGCTGGACGATGCAGAGGAGCTCATAGATAAGGACATAGTTAAGAGAGGGATAGTACTGATACGAGGAGACACAATAGTGCTAATAAGTCCTCTAGAGACACCCGCAGGATAGAGAACCTGAATGAGATTAAGGATAGAGTACTCTAAGGCACACGTAACAGCGAGAGTAATATCTTCACAAGAGGAGATTAAGGGGGAGAGAGCTGGTGGACTTATAGAGCTCGTATCTAGACCATGGACAGCACTACTGACCTCAGACATAGTGTATCACAGGTACACGATAGAGCAACATGGCGACTGGTACATTAAGAGAACAATAATCCAGCCACTGACAGACACTAAGTTCAGAATTGTATGCAGGCACCATAGCATAGACTTCTCAAACGTTGTTAAAAGAGGAGAGATTCTCGAGATAGTAATCAAGCTTGCAAGAGCAAGAAGGTTCGTCAATATTCGTAAGATAGTTCCAAGAGCAGTATTTAAGGTGCTTATGGTACGAGATGCAAAGACGATATTCGCTGACAATGAAGTTCAGGTTCTGATGACAGAGCTTGACTATAGAGTTCACAGTGTAGACATAGGTGAGAGAGAACTTTCAAGTATTACACTTGTATTGAACGATCTTCATGTAGGCATCTCGGGACTGTTCAGAATGGTCTCGTCAAAGTATAGGTCTAGGACTGTGCTCTACATATTAGGCAACGTGTCACTAGACTTGAGAAGACAGTATCGATATACTGGCAAGAGCGTGAACCTGTGCAAGCTGACAGTCAAGGGAAGATCAGGCTCGACGCCCTGTGTTATAATCATCATATAGCGGTCAAGAGCTCACGGTAGAGAAGCCTTGTCCTGTTGACAGGTATCGTGAGGAGGGGAGTACTCATCTGTGAGCCTAGCTCTCTGAGTGCAACTGTCTTATATATGAGAATTATTGATTCAACATCGTCAAGTGGGTAATCTATGTTTAACTTTTTTGCAAGCTTTCTAAGCTCTCTCAAGCATTCTGATCGTCTCTCACACTCATATGGACATTTGTCAGACTTTATGACCTTGTTCTGGAACTTGAAGAGGAGAGCTCTACAATGTGGAACTATTATGCAGATGATGTCGTTAAGTATTATGAGCTTGTTATCTTCAACGTTATAGCAGAGGTAGATGAGGGCTGTAGGGACGTATACAAGCTTCTTTGTTGATTTATCCTTTATCTGTGTTATCCATCCACACATCTGAAGCCTCTTCAAGTGCCTATACACGCTTGACTTAGATAAGCTTAATAGCTCGGAGAGCTCTGTAAGTGTTAGAGGGGTCTTGGCAAGTGCCGACAGTATGGCTACCCTCTCTATTGACGTTGAGAGGGTCTGGAATGACTGTTGCGGGAGCACAGCTATCGCGTTAATGTAATTTGTAATCTCGAGGGTAATGCTCATTACGTTAGTATATAAGGTCTTTGAGAAATATAAACCTATCTAAGGACTATTATATGAGGTGCTGAGAGAGATAGAGAAGAGGCAGGACAGGACTAGGAGAAAGATAGTCAGAATATCTGAACAGATACCAATGGTAGGGACTAGAGCATTTGGAATAGTAGACATGGGCACAAACGTTATAGAGCTACGACCGACAAGCCTCTGTCCACTCTCATGCATATTCTGCAGTGTAAATGCTGGGCCTCGAAGCAGGGTCAGGTGGGCTGAATACATCGTCGATCCTGATATCCTCATAGAGGCTGTGAGAGAGGTAGTCCACTACAAGAACTGTAAGAGAGTGGAGATACATATTGACGGGATGGGAGAGCCAGGCACCTATCCATACCTTGTCGAGCTTGTACAAGGAGTGAGGGAGATAGAGAATGTTCAGGTAATATCGATGCAGACTAGGCTCGTAACGTTTAACGAGAGGAAGCTCGCTGAGCTCGCTGAGGCAGGAGTTGACAGGTTCAACGTGAGCGTAGATGCTGTAGATCCAGGTAGGGCAAGGTATCTATCTGGTACAGAGTGGTACAATATTGGTAGGGTGATAGAGCTTGTGAGGTTCGTAGTTGAGAGCACGAGAAGCGACGTGATCTTCACTCCTGTGTGGGTTCCTGGAATAAACGACGAAGAGATGCCTAGGATAATAGAGCTTGCGAAGAGCCTCAAGATAGGTAAAAAGTGGCCTCCAGTGCTCATACAGAAGTATGTCCCACATAGACATGGTAGAAAGGTACCTACAAGAGAGATGTCTTGGAACGAGTTTTTCAGAAGGCTTAGAGAGCTTGAGAAGGTGTATAATATTAAGCTTGTACCTTCTATCGAGGACTTTAATATACATAAGGAGAGATCTCTACCTATAGTATATAGGAGAGGAGAGGTGGTCAAGGTCAGAATAGTGGAGAGAGGAATATTTGTCAACGAGTACCTTGCAGTCCCTCTAAAGCTCTCTGGATCGACCGTTCATGATCGAGTAATCACGGTCATAGCAAGCTCGAAGCTTGAGGATCTCCTGATAGGTCAGAGAGTGAGAGTGAGGATAGTGGAGAACAGGAACAACATATATATTGCAGAGCCTCTCGATTTCTAGATGCTGGATATAGAGGAGATGAAGAGGAGAGTTGCGAAATATGCTGCGGATATCATAGAGGATGGTCAGACTGTTGGTGTTGGATCGGGGTCTACTTCAATGCTGTTTCTTAGGTATCTCTCAGAGCGTGTTCATAGAGGAGAGCTAAGAGACGTTAGACTAGTGCCTACATCATCTGAAGTTGAGTATCAGTCAACTATTCTGGGAGTTGACAAGCTGGTGATCCAGCCATGGCAGACCGAGAGGATAGACATAGCTGTCGATGGGGCAGACGAGGTCGATCCTCGGAGAAACCTCGTCAAGGGTGGTGGAGGAGCTCTCACGGGTGAGAAGGTCGTTGACTATAGTGCGAGAGAGTTCATAGTGATTGTTGATGAGACGAAGCTTGTAGATCAGCTTGGGTCTAAGGTTCCCATTCCTGTCGAGGTTATTCCACGTTTCTGGAGGATCGTTAAGCTACGTATAGAGGAGCTTGGAGGTGAGTGTTCTCTTAGAGTTCTTGAGAGAGGCAAGAGGGGACCATTGATAACTGATAATGGGAACTATCTACTTGACTGGAGAACTCTTATAAAGGATGATCCTAAGAGTGTTGAGGTGAGGCTCAGGTCTATTCCCGGTGTTGTTGAGTCTGGAATATTCTCGAGCGAGCACGTATCTAGGGTGCTAGTATGCTTCAAGGATGGGAAATTGATCGAGCTTAAATAGGGCTCAGATAGTTAAACGATGGATATATCTAGACCGTCAACCTGAGTTCTCAATGAGAGCGATGAATTTACAGAGAAGAATAATAATCACATCGTTCATAGCCGTGATAGCCATAGCTCTGGTACTATCAGCAGTAGTTCACGCAGCACCTATAAAGGTTATTGGCCCC
The DNA here is from genome assembly GCA_013153275.1 of Thermoproteota archaeon. Lineage (GTDB taxonomy): Archaea > Thermoproteota > Thermoprotei > Thermoproteales > Thermocladiaceae > JAADER01. The sequence continues at coordinate 11,138 of JAADER010000022.1, read as the reverse complement.
CTAGTACATGTAGCATATATAGACGAGATAACTAACTACAAGACCATAGCTCTACAGCCAGGGCAGAAGTTCACTCTACAGTTCGGTCTGCCTCCAAGCAACGACTACAGCAACTACATGCTAGTGATAAAGTTTGAGAAACCTAGCCCAACACTGCAGGTAATATGTAGAGGAGAGTGCACATATGTGAAGAATGGGAACGGTCTCATAACAGCAGTATATTCAGAGAATGGAAATGTGACCATAGTGAACGCTGGAACCTCCACATATGTTGGACGTATAGTGATAACGTACATGTATAGGAAGCTTGAGGAGATAACAGCGGCAAGCAGTATAGTGAAGATAAGTCTACAGATACCTGATGATACCATAAACGAGGTCAGTAGTCAGATAGTTAAGGTGTGGGTGGACAATAATGCTCCTTACCTGATAACAGACGTACTGCTACCTGGAGGTGCATCTCTAGAGAAGATGATGCAGCATGGTGAGGTACCCTCCTACATTAAATTAGAGCCAAAGAGACTAATAATATATGCTAGCAAGGCCCCAAAGGGAACCTACACTATAGTGCTGACATATGATAAGAGCAGCGTGATGCCTACGACGTTCCTAGTTAAGGCGCTTGAGTACCTGAACACGACAATACCATCGAACAGTATGAAGACAATATCGTCAAGCAGCTTTGGAGTACCCCATGGCTGGACACTGCTAGGGTACATAGTGGCCGTGGCAGCAATACAGCCGGTAGTCGTGAACCAGAGGGTTGGAACTGTCATGGTGCTTGGAAAGCTCGTGATACCTGCCTCCGCTGAGTCAGGAATAATAAACGTGAGGTCGATAAGCTATCTGATACCGTCGTTAGTGAAGTTCAAGTATGTTGTCGGAGCATACATAGTGTATGGCAACTCTTTCAGAATAATGAATAACATGACTGTGCCTGTAATGGTCTACTATATACCTCTAGTATATAGGCCTGTTGGGAAGGTCATGACTATAGGAAATAGAACTATCATATATGTACCAGTCACACAGGCAGACGTGATGTCAGGAGTCTGGACATGCCTGGTGGTCCAGCTACCAAGCTATGCAGAGATAGAGGACATAGTGACACCTGGAGGACTAACATACAGCAAGGTCTCGAACTCTCTAGTACCATGGGGAACATCTATGAGACCTGTATCCATATCACCAGACAGACATGAGGCATATATAGTGGTGGCTCTGAACGGAATGAGAGAGGTAGGACTATACAAGATATATGTCAAAGTTGAGCCTCTAAGAATATACGTGACAGACCAGTACAACCAGCCTGTAAAGAACGTAGAGGTCGTATTCATGCTAGGTCCAGAAGAGAAGCTGAAAATGACTCCCGTGAACGGTGAGGTCACTCTGAGACTAGCAGAGCTAATAACGAGACCGATAACAGCCTACGTAGAGTACAGAGGAGTTAAAATGGAGACACTGATACTTAATACAATACCTGAGAAGCCTATACATGTTATACTGAAGCTATACAATCTCACTATAGTGGTAACAAAATTCAGAAACGCTCCTCTAAGTGGCGCAGAAGTCATACTTAGGATGGTAGGTACAGGACTAGTGATGGAGAGCAAGACCGATGCTAACGGTGTTGCAAGGTTCGTAGACGTGCCAGCCGGGATATATCAGGTGACCGTCAAGATAGGGTCAAACGTGGTAGCTAGAGGCCAGATACAGGTAAACGAGACTAGAACCGTGAAGTTAGGTACAAATGTAGTGCTTGTGTTAAAGCTCGGCGGACTGATAGTTCCGGTCACAGTGGTACAGCTTGCCAGCGTGATAGCTGCCGTAGCTGTGGCTGCGGTGATAATAGTGGTGTTCAGGTTCAGGAAGGAGAGAAAGGAGAGCTATGGAGTATATAGTGAGGAGAGTGAGGAGTCTGTAGAGGAGGGAAAGTAGGCACGTGATGTGCACTATTTCAATCTTCTATAAAATTCAGCTCTGAGCTCGGACATGTATCTGTTCAATCTGTCAAATATGCTGTGCCTTATATCGAAGACCTTGTGAAATTCTGCAATCTTTTTAAAACTCTCTTCAATTTCCTGTAAATTCTTTCTATATCTTCTCACTTCTCTACCCTTACAAGACTTCACGTTCTCTAACAGCTTCTCTATTTTTCCGATAAGAGAGTTACATAGTATCTCAAGCTTCTTTGCTATCAGATTTCTTATATTCTTGTACTGCTCCTCCGAGAGCTCTATGATAGAGTATAGGAATTCTACTCCTTCGAAACCTTCCTCGAGCCTCCTTATTATGGTGTCCTTCACGCGGAGGACCCTTCTTTCAATTTCTTCTCTCCCCCTCCAAGTAACGAGAACACCTCTAGTTATCCTTAGACCTATATCATCGATCTGTCTTTCAACCTCCTCGAGGATCTCGTCCTCATACTCCTCTGGAACTGAGACATATACTAGAACTAAGTGAAAGGTCATGAGGGCCCACCTTCACCATAGTATTTTGCTAGTATCCTTCTAAGCCTCTCATAGTAGGAGGGGGCATACTTCTTCAGAGTATTCTCAACAATGTCTAGAAGCTCCTCATCACCTACCTCTCTCTCCAGCACTATCTTCACACTTATGAGCTCTCTCAGATTATCAGACTCGTATACTAGACCCTGAACGTTAGAGTCAAGTCTCACGATAAGTATCCTTCTACCCTCAATACTGTGCTCTGAGACCACTTCCATACCTGTAGTGGCGGGCTCTACAACATCGATATCTACTATATTTAGATTACCTAGAGAGACGCATCTCCCAAGTATCACTTTCTCATCTATCGTGGTTATCTCTCTCACCTGCTCGCTTACTCTCCTTATCTTGACTATATTGCGGAGCATGTCAGCGACCAGAAACCCACATCATTTCTCAGAGCCCTAGGCCTCATCACCTACTCTATATATATTCCACATTTCAGTATTCTCCTATATATTGACTGCCTCTCATCTTCTGGAAAGTACTCAAGCGCCTTCTTGAAGTAGTTCTTGTTTATTCTCAGATTATACTTCTCCTCAGCTAGGTACTCTGCAAGCTTGTTCAGGAACTCCTCGCCTTCCTGTGTAGCCTCTCGAGCTTTAAGTATTATGAGATCCTCGAGCCTTATGTGTCTTATCTCTAGATCATCTATCTTTCTAGATGGAGCGTTCTTAAGCATCTCCTCTGGAATATATATGTCAAGTATGTTCTCCATCAGGTCCACCCTAACTATGTCACCGTTCACAAGTATCTCATAGTATATTAATCCATGCATCGTGGTACCTATGTCCCAGTCGTTCTCTCGCGCGATCTCCTCAAAGAACTCGCTCTCAGCGAACACGCACTTGTTCGTTATGAATAGGTCCACATCGTGGACGTCCCAGGGAACCTCATATATGAGAGGCAGTATCAGGCTACCTACAAGGACGAAGTCGACTCCCTTCTCCTTGAGAACCTTGCCCACTTTTAGGAGTGCTTTCTTAAATGGTTCGATTTTCTCAAGCTCCTTTTTTCTCATATGGTTCGACCACTAGCATTAGCATAAACATATAAAATCTTTTAAGGTTATGTGTGTTGTCATGCAGGAAACACAAGCACCAACGTTACCACCCCTCAAGTCAGTACACTTTAGACTAGATTATATACATGCTGAGAGACTACCCATACCACACTCACCATCGCAGCCCGTCAACATGATGTTCAATCTGAACATACTTAACACTAACGTCACTCTTCAGGACTCTCTCATAGAGATACCGTTTGTTGTGAACATATCCTCTGTACCATCAATAATCTCGGTAACTCTAAAAGGTGCTCTAGTGCTACAGTTTGAACATAAGAATGATGCAGAGGAGATAATGAAAAGCATCTCTGAGGGAAAGGTTCCAGATGCTATAAACATGATAATCATGCAGTACATAATATTTGAGGTCAGCCTAATCATGAGAGAGCTTGGAATGCCACCAATGATACCTGTGCCACAGGTACAGGCTCCTCAGAAACCTGGAGATAAATCGACAGAGATACACTACGTGTAACATCCTCTAAAATACTCCCATCCTCTGTAACGAACAATATCTCCATCATAGATAACGGCTGAATATCCTGAAGGCTCTACATAGCCAACATACACGTACCCGAGGTCTATAAGCTCTCTCTCAACATCTTGATCGTTAACGAACATAATTGGAACATACTCCTCACCACCGTTAAACACAACTTCGTGTGGAGTAATACTATTCTGAAAACAGAACTCGACAACATCAGTAGTCGTAGGCAGATTCTCGACAATTATCCTCACTTTCGAGAGATCGGCAACAGTCCATAGAGAAGCTCCTAGTCCGTCGCTGGAGTCTGTTGATGCTAGGACTCTCGAGGCGTCTATATTCAGAATCTGAAGATCGAGCTGAGGTCTCCTAATCATTTCAATACCCTTCCTCACTACAGAATCATTTTCATATTTTTCTAGAGTACCCTCGTAATAGAGTTTAAATACTATACCTGTATATCCAAACACGGGTCTAGTGAAGATCCTACATTTCTCAGTTACAGCAATAGGAATCCTTCTCTTAGAGACTCCTATCACATATACTGTGAGAGACGTTGTACTTGACTCATTTGTGTCCAGTTTCAAAATCTCGAGGCCATACTTGCTCAGGAACTCTGAGAATCCTTCTATGACCTCTAGAATTGTCTCAAGCTCGAGATCTCTCGGCGCATCTATAGATAGTCCAGCTCCTAGGGGCCTAGAGAGCTTGGCTACGAGATCGCTACAGGCTCCTGCACATGCTCTCCATCCGCAGTCTCTCCATGATGTGAATGGGAGTCGCCATGTCTCGGCTACGTAGCCCTCTATGTTCGATGTTATATACAGGTCCTCTCTGAGTTTCAGGTATGATATATCGTTGTACTCAGGTTCTTTATGTGTTCTCGATAATCTTTCTATACAGATTTTTATTAGGTTTCTCTCTCCGACGTCGCTTAGCCTCACTCTACAAGCTGTTTTAGAAGGTTTATGACTTTTTCAGGTGTCTCAATGCTTTTACATAGTTCCCATAATGGGTTTTTAGTGTCCTCATTTGAGGGGTCTCCAACATATTTACATATCCTGTAATGCCTATCTACTCTCTCTATTATTCCCTTCTTAACAAGCTCGTCGAGAACGTACTTGACGAGCGTCAGCTTTATCGGCTTTATGTTTCCTCTCTCTCCAGCATACTCTACGAGTCTACGTGGAGTGAAGCTGACGCAGGTTCCTCTCGCATCCTTTATAGCTTTCCATATTCCTAGAGCCACCTCCTCTACTATTGTGCTAAATTTTTCATATGATTTATCATATGATGTTGAGTTTTTTGTCATCAGTTTAAAGTCTCCGTACACGATATAAAAGGGGCATACTTGATAATGTATACGTTCGACCCTGATACTAGTCCAATAAGATCTTTACTATCTATGTGATCTCCAGTCGTCGTTTGCCTATGATTAAGTGATTTTAAAGTAGCAAGCTTACGAGCAGTATACAGGTCACTGCTGAGACTGCTTGAGACATCATGTTGACATGCTCTCCCTTTATGCCTTTTCTACCCCATAAGTGCTCCGTAGGCTCTCCACAGTGATACTCATGTTCGCATATAGTCCCACAGACTCTACATCTCCTCTTCTCCTGTAAGAGGTATCCTAGTATGCTGTCAGATACCTCACCTATGAATCCTGAGACCAGCACTATTATGAATATCATGTGCACGCTATAGTTCAGATCGTAGAGAACATACTCCGTCAGCCTCGTTGCTAACGCTCCGACACAGGCTATCGTGGCCGCTCCACCTAGAGACGCTGCGATCCCTAGAGGCGAGACAGCTCCAGATGTTCCAGGTTCAACACTGAGTGATGGTCTAAGTATGAGACGGGGCTTGCCCTTGTAGAGGACTCCTATCTCTGATGCCCAAGTGTCTGCGTTAGATGTTGCAAGCATCGCGATCGGAACTATCATCAACTTTGTCGCTAGCTGGTGCATTCCAGCTACATAGAGCATGACGCAGAGAGTCCCCAAGGCTCCTGGGAGAAGGCCAACCGCAATTATCTGGAGTCTATCTCTGCCGTAGATGTCTTTAGAGAGGAGCTTGCTCGCCTTGTAATCCTTTCCAAGTCTCGTGAATAGCGAGGATGATAACACGAAGGTCACATATGCTAGAAACTGTCCTGGACCGGCTAAGGCGTTCAGTATTGATACTAGGACGGCCTCACGGGCTGCGTCCTGTCTTATGATTCTCTTACTTATTGACTCTCTCAGTAGGCAGAGCACGAAGGCTACTGATAGTATGACATATACTGCATAGCTTAACATGTCACTATTCACCTAACACCTCAACGACGACTCTCCTCGTTCTCGGACCATCCATGTCTACTAGGAGGATCTCCTGCCAGGTTCCTCGGATTATTCTACCGTTCACTAGTGGAAACACTCTTGAAGGTCCTATGAAGGCGCTTGCCAGGTGCGCGTTGGCGTTGTCGTCGATCCTGTTGTGAAGATAGTCTCCCTCTCTTGGGAAGAGCTGAAGTAGCTTGGTTATATAATCTCTGCGGAGTCCCGGCTCATCCTCGTCCACTATCAGTAGTGCAGTAGCATGTGGTACATATACGAGCACTATCCCATTTTTTATGCCGCTCTCCCTCACAATATCCTCAACTTGTCTAGTAATGTTAACTATGTCCTCTCTATTTCTCGTGCTCACAGTGAACTCTCTGACAAATACCTTCACAAGTCATAATCAGGAGGAGTAATAATTAACTTTTATTGCGACATATTATGAGCGAGGAGAGAGAATGAAAGCACTAGGCAACGTGTTCTCAGAGGTTCTCTCACGTTACAGTTCTCACGTCGATGAGAAACTTGAAGATTACCTTACTAGACTATGTAGTAGAGAGTTCGTCGAAGTTGTTCTCTACCAGGTCAAGACGGGAGGAAAGAGGATAAGACCTGTCATGACGCTTCTCTTTGCTGAGGCGCTAGGTCAGGACTGGAGAAAGGCTCTCCCAGAGTCATGTATAGTAGAGCTCATTCATGAGTACTCTCTAATATTTGACGACATAATAGATCACTCAACTGTGAGACGTGGGAAGCCTACTCTCTGGAAGGAGCATGGTACGAACTTTGCAATACTTGCAGGATTATGGTACAGAGAGGCTATAGAAGAAGCAATATTGGAAAGTATTGATCCTACTCTCGTAGCTAAGCTCGCATCTGAGACTATGAGGGACATAATTGAGGGAGAGAGGCTCGATATCCTTCTCGAGGCTACTGGAAGAGAGGACCCATACTACAGGAAGAACAGGATAATAGATAGACTGGACAGAGATAACATAGAGAACATATATCTCAAGATGATAAGAAAGAAGACAGCATCTCTCTTCAGATTAAGCTGCATGCTTGGAGCTCTCTCAGCAAGAAGAAGAGTAGACGAATATGTTGAGGCAGCAGCAACATACGGAGAGAACGTCGGCATCGCGTTCCAGCTCATAGACGATCTGCTAGACATCTATGGAGAGTTCGAGAAGTTTGGTAAGGAGATAGGTAAGGACATAAAGGAGCATAAGCTTGGAAACGCAGTCATAGTGAACATACTGAGGAGAGGAGATGAGAGAGACGTCAAGGTTGTCCTCGAGGTCCTCTCTAAAGAGAAAGTTGAGGATAGTGACATAAGGAGAGTGATAGAGATAGCAGATAAGTACGACTCTCGGAAAGCGGTTCTCGATAGAGCCTCTAAGTATGCTGAGAGAGCGGTAGCTGCTCTGGAGAGGTTTCCTGAAAATGAGTTTAAGAGGAAGCTAATAGATATCGCAAAGTTCGTAGTTTACCGTGAATACTAACCTGATAGTCCTCAAGATAGGAGGGAACACTGCAAGTCCAAAGAACATATTTAGAACGATCGATAGAGGATCGATAGAGGAGGTAGCTAAGGCTGTCAGAAAAGCTATGAATGAGGGAAAAAAGTTCATAATAGTGCATGGAGGAGGATCTCATGCACACACACCAAGCAGATGCTATGGCATAACTCGAAGATTTGACAGAGACAACATTATTGGACTATCATTAACAAAAATACTTCTCAAAGAGCTCAGTATAGAGATAAGTAAGATACTTCTCAGCTATAACATACCTGTACTGCCTCTCGACACATGCAGCCTCATCAGGAAGTCAGGAGCTAGCATCGACCTAGACCTATATGTTGTAGACGAAGCATTGAGATGTGGCCTTACTCCTCTACTTCATGGAGATATCACATGTATTGGCGATAGACCATTTATTGTGAGTAGTGATGATTTAATGTATGTCCTGGCTAGAGATTATAGACCTGAGATTACTGTATTCGTTATCAGGGAGAGAGGTGTCATAGATAGGGACGGTAGGACTATTCCAAGGCTCGGTAAGAGAGAACTGCAGTATCTCTGTGAGATGAGGGATGATCTATATGTTGATGTTACTGGGGGCCTGTTTAAGAAGCTTGATATATGCTTCAGAATCTCTCAGATATGTAGAGTATATGTGTGTCCCTGTGATTCTGATGTTCTTTTTAGAGTTTTTCGAGGAGAGGAGTGTTCTGGCTGTACTCAGATTATCTCAGACATCTAGATACTAGGTCTATGAACTGTGTGAGGTTCCTATATCCAACTATGAGGCACTGCATCGTTCCTGAGACCTTGTCTCCTATCACTACTAGCGGAGTCTCGAAGTTATATATTGTATAGTACATGCTTGAGTTGACGAGGTGTGGTGAGTACATGCTCATGCTCATATTTGTTAAACCACTTACAACATAGATCACGGCTATGTTCACAGTCATAGAGCGATCTCCAACATATACGGGGAACGGCACTGCTAGAGCTCTGACAGTCTTTGTCTTATTCTTGTACGTGAGCCTCTCGTGTGCGGTCACGTTGAGCATGCTCTCGAGAAGTTTTCCGGGAGGCAGGTTTCTCGGTAGCTTCGTGTTGAAGGTGAGGTTTGCCTGCACTATGAGAAGTATTGCTCTAGGCTTGGTGCTGTTTACCTGTAGCGTCAATGTCTCGTTCTCTCCTCTAAGCACCGTATAGGTCATATTTGGTGAATATATCTTATGTGGAAGTACTGCAGCCCATTCTAATGCGTCAGCAAATAGGCTCGGGTAAGATATTGTATATACGTTATATTCGAGCGTGTTCAGCTTCCACCCGAGGGTCTTGTTTATGCTCTCTATGAGGCTGACCATGATCTTCGTCACGTTGTTGCTTGGTGTGTAGAACACGTCTACTAGCGGCTTAGATATGTTTAGCAGATATATTGCTTGGTCTCTGAGCAGGGTCATGTTCTTACAGTAGTTCAAGTCCACTATCCTTATGGCCATCTTGTTATAGCTCTGGTAGCTTGATAGGGTACGCATGACTGTGTTGCTACATATGTCCTTTGTTCCACCCGCGAGTCGACATACCATGTCTATGTATAGGTCCAGCATTCTTGCTCTTGGTCTCCCACCTCCGAGGGAGAATATTCCGAAGGATGCTAATATGTATCCTGCCTCTGCTACTATTATTGCTACTAGCGCAATTATGAGGAAGCTCTTCTTTTTCTTCTTTGCTGACATTATGTCTTCTTCACGTCTTCTTGATCTTTATTAAGGTTATTCTTCAACTTCTGTCGATCCTAGAATTGAAACCTGATGCTACTTTTAAACCTATCGGACAATATAGGATAAGTGAGAGTTATATTAGGAAGCCCTGCCAACGGCACTCCCAAGCCCTGGCACCATTATCACGTCGACGGGATAATGATAAACGCGTTTGAGCTCTACACAAGAAATCTCCACCGAAAATACTCTACAGCGCACGAGATAGTACAGGCAGACGCAACATATGAGATATGGATAGACAGTGGAGGATACCAGTTCCTTAGAAGAGGAATGACACCAAAAATAGACATGATAGCACAAGTGTATAGAGAAATGGAGGATGCAACATATTTCCTTAACCTAGACTATCCACCATCACCTACAGACACGAGAGAGGAAGCTCTCAGAAAGATGGAGATAAGTTTCAGAAACTTCCAGTACCTGAGAGAGAAGGTGGGGGACAACGTTGTACCCGTACTACATTACTACCACGACGAGGAGCTAGTGCTGAATTTCCTGAAGAGGTATATAGACTACTCATGTGGTATAGTTGCTATAGGAGCACTAGTACCGTATGTCCTGATAGTCAGAGGAGCAAGAGGAAACACAAGGGAGAAAGCAATGAGATTCCTACTCAAGCTTAGAGAGATAGCAAGAGACCACAAGTTCAGGATACACGTGCTTGGGCTAGGAAGCCCAGTAGTCATACCCATACTTGACCTAGTAGGAGCAGACTCAACGGACTCATCAACATGGAGAGTGAAGGCAGCATACGGCAAGGTAGTCCTACCAGGAGGAGGAGAAGTACACGTGACAGATAGGAGAATAAACTTTGGGAAAAGAAAAGCAACTCAGAGAGACCTAGAATACTTGAAGAGATTCCTAGAGAAGACAGGATTTCCTCTAGTACATAGATTCGAGAGCATACACACAAGCTTCGAGTATAGAGCACTAGTAAACGCGTACGTAATAATGAGAAGTAGAGAACCACCAAAATCGAGAACATTCGAGAAAATATACAACACGTTGATAAAACTCGTAAAAGAAAACACATATTAAGAGGAACAAAGGAATAGAAACGGAGTGAAAATAGAGAGAAAAATCATAGAGAAGATAGCTGAGGAGATAGCGTTGTCGCTCGGAAAATCTGAGAAATGGAAAGAAAGGATAATAAGAAGAGTAATAGAAGGAACAATAATCAGAATCATACCAGAAAGACTATGGATCGTGAAAGGACTACCACATCTTGGAGACAGGTACCCAAGCTATGAGATATATAGAAAAGACAAAAGATACATATGCACATGCTACACACACCCCTGGAGCAGCAGAAGAAGACCATGCACACATGTAGGAGCAGTCCTACTATACGAGAACATGATAAAGATCCTCAATATGGAGCCGGGGCCGGGATTCGAACCCGGGAAATAACGGGTCTGCAGCCCGCCGCCTTAGACCGCTCGGCCACCCCGGCTCCTCGCTAATG
>JAADER010000025.1 GCA_013153275.1 Thermoproteota archaeon | reverse complement strand
TCTCCATCCTGGAACCTCAAAATCATGACTAACCACCCTCGTACCAGGACGAAGCTCACGCTCCAACTTAGGACGAAGACGCTCATTAACATCTCTTCCAAGGTAGAGCGTGACTATGTCCGCTATGGTGTAGTTAAAGTTGAAGATATCGTCATGAACTATGAGTACCTTTCCCATGAGTCCTCTCCTCCTCACCTCTCTTATACATCTTCTCACAAGTCCCTCAAGCCGCTCTATCCCTATCCCATACATGTTGAACTTCTCTGCAGCTCTTATGATTACCCTACCATCGCCACATCCAGGATCCACTACGACCTTTCTCGGAGAGGGGTCGCAGAGCCTCAGCATCTCGTCAATTATGTCTAGTGGAGTCGGCACGAAGGGTACATCGCTCATGTTCAAGAGATCTAGAGCGTGGGGCTAAGATTTAAATACTGCTCCTGTACGTGCTGAAGGTCGGGAGAACACTACGGAGAACATGCTCAGTCGAGAGCTTGAGAGGGAGATCCTGGTGCATGGGAAGCACGTGGTAGGCAACCTATATGGAGTAGATAGGAAGCTGCTCGAGGACGAGGAGTATCTTAGAAAGCTTGTTGTAGAGGCTGCAGAGGTAGCTAACATGCATGTAGTAGATGTACGCTCCTGGAGATTCCTAGGAAATGACAAGGAGGGAGTAAGCGTGATCGCGCTAGTCATCGAGAGCCATATTGCACTTCACACATGGCCATGCTACAACTATGCAACGCTCGACATCTACACCTGTGGTGAGAAGAGTGATGCTGACAAGGCGTTCAACTACATTGTCGAGAGACTGAGACCAAAGTACTATACGAAGACCTATATTGACAGGTCCTGTAGGTCTTACTGAGCTCTAAAATTTAAACATAGGTAGACAAGTAGATACATCTAAGTATCCTTATCACAGTCTTAATATCCTCAGCAGTCACAGTCTTTCTCCCAGCATGCTTAGCAAGCTCAACACTCCTAGTAGCGATCTCATAGGCAATTGACTCAAGAATGTCACGTAGAACTATTACAGCCTCCTCACTTACACGCTCGGCACCTGCCTTATGAAGTATTCTGTCTATTGGAGCTAGAGGTATATCATGTTCTGGCATGTTCGAGAAATTGTTGAGCTAAGGTAGAATTTAACTCTTTTTCTCTTCTTCTCTCCGTAAACTATCATGTTTCTCACGATAATTATCACGGCCAGAGCTAGCTCTACTTTTCCTCTTTTTACCATGAGAATGCCTAGGCTGTGAGACCTGTCTTGGAGCATATTGAGCAAGCTCTTGAGGATCAACATCATCAAGCTTCACAGTGAACGTTCCCATCCTCGTACGTACTAGGTAAAACATTTTACCACAGTTATCGTTCTTACACTTACACATGTTAACTATGAGGAACCTCCTAGTATCATTAAGAACCTGGCCCGTCTTCTCCCAGTTAGGAAGACCACAGTACGGACAGGTTATCATGAGATACATACTTACTCTATAGTAAAAAACGTTAACGGAACTTTTATAAAAACAGCACACAACCATACGAGAGGAATGATGAGCGATGGCTGCATTGACCAGATGATAGCTCCTTGGCGGATTCTGACCTACAATCTCAAGATCTCGAGAACGCTCTCATCAACAGCAAACGGTGCAAGAACAAGACACATCACAGCTCCAAGCTTGGTCAAGAGACCAGACCTATTAATGATGCCGGACCTAGCCAACAGCTTCAGACATCTTGAAACATCTCCACTAGAGAAGAGATAGTCCTCAATACATTTCACTACTACACTATCATTAACTAGCCTGGGAACATCTTTAAGAAACATTTCAGGAAGAGAACCAACTATAGGAACCTCATAACGAAATCTTAGACATCTAATAACGAGATCTCTATCAACATCATCCGAACAAGATACAGATATTGTAGAAACCTTAGAGAAGAATAGCCTCCTAACTACAGTCGGTCTGAGAACTCTGAAAAAGTCAGATACCCTAAAATAGTTCAAACAGTTCTCATAACATATACATAAATCAATAGGAAACCAATACAAAAACCTAGAAACAGAGACACTCTTTCTAATAAAAATCTTCACATTGTCAAAACTAACATAACTACTGATACCAGAGTCAGAGAGGTCTCTAGCAAAGCATAGAGACGTTACACAGGAAGGACAAGAGAAATTGAACATGGATAAGGCACTCCTAGACAGAGGAACAGGCCTGTCCAGAACAAGACGAACAGACCTAACACAGTCACCAGAATCAACACATAACCAACCATTATCAAACGTCTTTAAATTAACAGGAAAAGTAAACCTCATAACAACACACCATAAACTACGTAGAGAGAAAGGAGACACATTTAAGAGAGGAGGAACCAGAGTCTACTACATAAACAGCTCTCTCAAAACACGACCAACAATACCACGGCCTACCTCCTGCAAATAGACCGCCACTCCCCAACTCCACGGAGGCATCATCACTATGTCTCCTGCAGGACCCCCACCAGCCCCCGTGGAGCCAGGGAGCCGGCGAGGGTCCTGCAGGAGGTAGGCCATTCTCAACAGCTCTCTTACATAGCAGGACCATGTTTGTTGCAGCATTAACATCTCTATGCATCTTACCGTGAGATGGACAAGTCACATACCTTCCTGATATCTTGCAGAGTGTTATCTCGTTGTCATATAGGCATGCTGAGCACAGCCTTGTCGTGAGATATGGATCTATTATCAGTATTCCAGTCCTATATTTCCTACATGCGTACACTAGTCCCCATATACTTGTCCTCTTCTTTAGATTTAGTGGATTATTAACTATGGTGTCTACAAGCCTCGAGGACTCTAGGATCTTTGTTATAAACATGTCTGATATCTTCTCTACGATCGTCATTTTTCTTCTAGGTGTTGCAGTGCATAGATTCTCTATACATAGTATTGGTATATTTTCTATTGATGATAGTTTAGATATCTCTCTTAGAAGCGTTCTCAGTATTCTGAACGATACTGTAGCGTTTATGTAATATGTCTCTGATCCTGGAGCTGTGGTGTATATGTGTGCTACATATATGTCTCCTACAACGTTTATGATATTTGGTTCTCTTATACGTGCTTTAGATAGCACTGGTAGCATATGCTCTATGACTCTCAGCGGTATCTCGTCTCCTGTTGCTGCTATGTCTATGTTTCTACTGTTTAAATCTACACCTATGTACATTATTCTACTTTTCACTCTGGTCATCGTTAGCGTCTAGTCTGCACGTGTCTATATGCTGTTTTAGCGCGTTTCTGCTTTTTAGAGGCTGTTTTAGATGTCTACCGTAGGGTTATGCTTACATGTTTCTTTATGGGTCCCATCATCAGTAGCGCCCTTGTGCTCCTCCTATATGAGGACGGTGGCAACGATGTAGAGAGCCATAGCACATCGTCATTATTTAGGAAGTATGTAGATGCTATTGACTCTACATATGGGTCTGGTCCTCCAAGTATTATTGAGAGACCAATATTCTGAAGTAGATCGCTCTTGATGTTATCTATGTTCTGTGTTATCAGCATTATTCCTACTCCAAGCTTTCTCAGGCCTTTAACGCATAGCTCTATTATTCTGCTACTCATAACGTAGTATGCCTCATCTATTACTAGCATGTATCTAAGCTTCTGTGATGCCTCTAGCGACGTGAGGTACGTGTATGCTAGGTCGACTAGCATGAGCATGATGAACTTTAGTGTATCGATATCGCTTAGGATGTTCTTAAAATTGAACACTACTACCCTGCTCTTGACCACGTTCTCTAGCGACATCACTCTACATTTAGAGTAGTAATCTAGTAGTTTTCTGAAAAAGAGCTTCAGTAAACAATCATCAACATTGTTAACTATCTCTGATAGGAACTTCGTAGGATCACTATAGAGTCTTCTCCTGTAAATATCGTCTATAACGTCCAGGAGGTAGGGAGGGACATCATAGTTGAGAGACTCGCATAATGCTGTGAACATTCTATACATCTTATCCTGTATAGATATGTTTCCAGGCTCGAAGACGTTCACAAACTGATCAGGAAACTTCAGCTCAAGCACCTCTCCTACCCTCTCTCTCAGGTAATCTGCATACTCTCCATGTGGATCTACGATCACTATCTTCACATCGTTTCTGACCAGCTCTGTGAGAATGGTCTTACATGTCCAGGACTTTCCCATTCCTGTTGGTCCAACTATGATCACATGATTGCTAGGTAGAGAGTCGATGT
>JAADER010000051.1 GCA_013153275.1 Thermoproteota archaeon | reverse complement strand
GTACGTAGTCGCCCTTCTGTAATGCCATTTTACTTACTCACCGAGCTCTTCAACAAGCTCCTCCTCTTCTTTAGCTTTTTCTTCCTCTATCTTCATCCTAACTAGATGCGTTATGTATCCAGCAACCTGATTCCTGACTCTCTTGCTGGGTATGTCTGCGAGCTCTATGACCATCTTCTTGTTATGCTCGAAGTCTGTGGTGAACTTGTCTGGGTATAGCTCTAGTAGCTTTCTCGCTAGGTTCTTTATGTATCTTGGCCTGACCTTGCCCATCGGCTATCAGAGCTCTGGAGGGTGATTTAAGCATGCTGGAACATGGTAGAGAAAGGTTTATATAGAAGTGGTCCCTAACTCTCTAGCGAGAGCTATGAGCGAGAGAAGAGGAGGAGCGCCAGTACTAATCCTTAAGGAAGGAACACAGAGAACAACGGGCACAGACGCACGAAGAAGTAACATAATGGCAGCCAAAGTCATAGCAGAGATCCTCCAGACAAGCCTCGGACCAAGAGGAATGGACAAGCTCCTCATCGACGCATTCGGAGACGTCACCATAACAGGAGACGGAGCAACAATACTCAAGGAGATGGAGGTACAGCATCCGGCGGCAAAGCTCCTAGTAGAGGTCGCTAAGGCAATGGATGCCGAGGTTGGTGATGGTACAACAACAGCCGTAGTCCTCGCCGGCAAGCTTCTCGAGGAGGCGGAGAAGCTCCTGGACGAGGGCATTCACCCAACCATCATAATTTCAGGATATAAGAAGGCTGCGGACTACGCAATGCAGATAGCTGACGAGATAGCTAAGCCCATAAATGTTGAGGACAAGGAGGAGCTCGTGAAGGTAGCAATGAATGCTCTCAGCAGCAAGGTTGTTGCAGAAGCTAGAGAGTACCTTGCAAGGATCGTTGTAGAGGCCTGTAGCAAGGCCGTAGAGGTCAGAGATGGTAAGTACTATCTTGACCTGGACTGGATAAAGATAGAGAAGAAGAGAGGAAAATCGCTCTATGAGACCCAGCTTGTTGACGGTATAGTTCTCGATAAGGAGGTTGTACATCCAGGAATGCCTAAGAGAGTTGAGAACGCTAAGATAGCAGTCCTAGACTGTCCACTAGAGATCGAGAAGCCTGAATGGAGCACAAAGATCACAGTATCCTCTCCAGACCAGATAAAGGCATTCCTAGATGAGGAGGCGAAGATCCTTAAGAGCTATGTAGACAAGCTCAAGGAGCTGGGAGTCAACGTAGTCATCTGTCAGAAAGGAATTGACGAGATAGCACAGCACTTCCTAGCTAAGGCTGGTATTCTTGCTGTGAGGAGAGTCAAGAGAAGTGACATAGAGAAGGTTTCAAGAGCAACAGGAGCAAAGATAATCACTAGCCTGAGAGACATAAGACCAGAGGATCTAGGATCAGCAAAGCTAGTAGAGGAGAGAAAGGTAGGTGAGGAGAAGATGGTCTTCATAGAGGGATGTCCAAACCCGAGAGCTGTAACAATACTGATACGTGGAGCAGCAGACAGAATACTAGATGAGGCAGAGAGAAGCATACAGGACGCACTGCACGTGGTACGTGACCTATATAGAGAGCCTAAGATAGTTCCTGGAGGAGGAGCATTCGAGATAGAGATCGCTAGAAAGCTGAGAGAGTGGGGCAGAAAGCTACCAGGGAAGGAGCAGCTAGCAGTACTCAGATTCGCAGACGCCCTAGAACACATACCGACAATACTAGCAATGACGGCAGGACTAGACCCAGTAGACGCGATAGCAGAGCTCAGAAGAAGACATGAGGCAGGAGAAGTAGATGCTGGAGTAGACGTCCTAGGATGCAAGATAGACAACATGTACAAGCTAAACGTCGTAGATCCACTGCTAGTCAAGAAGAACGTCGTGAAGGCTGCAACGGAGGCAGCAATAATGATACTAAGAATAGATGACATCATAGCAGCAGCACCATCAAAGGGCGAAGGAAAGACTAGGAAGTCAGGACTACCAGAAGAGAGCGAGTAATAAGATCTCTATCAGCCTAGCGAAACCTTTCTAAACTCTTACCATCTCTACCTTCTAACCATGTCATCTAAATCTAAGTCAAATATAAAAGTATTCAATCTCGAGGAACATTTTCCAAAAACTATTGAGGAGCTCATATCTTCTCTTGAGAAAGGGGCCTTACCTTTTCCCCCGAGATTAACTAAGTACGAGATCGCTAGAATAATAGCTGCGAGAGCTAAACAGCTTGCAATGGGTGCAAAACCTCTAGTGGATGTGTCTAAACTTGGAACATGTGATCCCATAGTCATAGCTATAGAGGAGCTACGACAGGGCAAGCTACCATTCATAGTAAGTAGAAAGCTACCAACAGGACAGAGAATTGAGATCAGAGCCCAAGATCTCCAGAAACTTGAGAGGCAGTACGGCCTAGGGATACCTTACTAGTAGCTTCACTCTCTTATAGATCCAGGTTCTAGCTCTCTCTCAGTAGGCTCACTCCTCCTGACCTCAATCTTACCCTCCTGTATCATAACCTCAACATAGTCCCCAACATCAAGCCTACCTAGAGCCTCAACCTCATCCTCAGTAAGCCAGAGAGTTATCCTCGGTATGGGAAGCTTACCACCAGTAGTTCCAAGACCAGGAAAAGGCATGGACTTCAGAAGCTGCTGTACTAGAGGCATGACTTCTCTAGCAAGTCTAGCAATCTCGTCGCTTCCAGCAATTACAGGTCCGGGAAGCTCTCTTTCCTCAACAATGTCTATCTTCACCATCCTGCCACCAGATAAGTCATATACTATGGACTTGCTCAGTACGTAGCCTCTGAACGAGAGCTTGGTCATCTTCTTCCTGTCTAATGTGTTGGAACATGTTTAAAAAGCTTAAGGTGTTATCAAGAACATGTTGAGGAGAAGTTGTCCTCAAGGTTGTTTACAGGTAGATTGGACTGGAAAAAGGTCTCTATTTGCGTCTTGTCCCTATTTTTATCTTGAGGAAGCTTACTGCTTCTTCTCGAGTACGATCTCGATTGCTGCTACGTACCTCTCCTTTCCTCCCTGTCCTGCTATTCTGTCGCTGAGGAGCTTTACCTCCTTCACCTCTACTAGACCTGGCATGAATCTGTCTCTCACCATTACTGCTGTTGCGACTGCTCTCGCTATTGCTGTTCCTCTTGCCTTCAGGATCACTCTCTTGCTGCCTGCATTGAACTGCATTACTGTCGCTATCACGTAGTTTGTTGTTGGTTTTCTACCTACTAGTATTGTTGCTTCTGGCGCTGACATGTATGGTCCGAGCGTGTTATGTAGCGCGTATTTTTTAAAATATTACCGTACGGATACAGATGTATGGCGTCGCTGGAGGATGTGGTTACAAGATGTCTCGAAGGCATAACTAACGTGAGCAAGGAGAAGGTTATAAGACATGTCTTATCATGTGTTACCGAGAAGCTTGTGAAGAGCGTGGGCAAGGCGAAGAGGATAGTCGTAGATAATGGGATCAGATACCACTACATGATATATCTGGAGACCTACGACAAGTCCACATACAATGACCTTATAGACATGCTTAGCAAGGCAATAGACAGAATAGTTGACTCGTTACCAGAAGACTTGAAGAAGGTCTTCACCAGACCTGCAGTAGTTGACTGGGGAGAGGAGAAGTACCTGCTCTTCAGTAAAGAATATGTAGCTGTGAAATATGTCCTAGAGTAATCATGCTAGCAGACGAGTCAAGGTACAAGCTCAAGTACACGTACGCGGAGGACTTTGGAACAGGATACTTCAAGTATGGGCCAATAACGCTTGGTGAGAGGCCTAAGATGATACCTAGTAGAGGGCTGATACTTAGAGATCTGCCTGAAAGTATAAAAATGCTTATACCCAAGTCAGTCCTAGAGAGAGGAGTAGTAGTCGGAGATGACGTAAGCAAGTACCTGAGCTCCATAAGAGAGGCAGCAAGAAACCTGAAACAGCCACTCAAGGACGGCATAATCAGGAGAGACGATGAGGATGCTTGGAAGATAGTGAAGGAGCTTGTCAGATTCGGGTTCTCTCAGTTCTATCCTGAGGTCTCGAACCAGCCAGACTTCAGAGGATACTACACAGTCATAGCGCTCAGCGCTCTAGCCCCAGACTACATGAGGGAGAGAATGATGGAGATACATAAGGAGGTCGACGAGGAGTTTGAGGGACGTCTCATAGCTGCCGTGACAGTGATAGACCAGCCATTCGCGGTCGCCATTGCCGAGAAGGCGGTCACCTGCTCCGTGATAGAGGCTGGTCATGGAAACATTCAGGTTGTGCCGATAAGCTACGGTCCAATAAGAGAGGGAATAGTAGCATTAAACAGGGGTGGAGCCGAGGCAAACGCTATAACGAGAGAGATCCTGAAAGACGCTGGGTACGGTGATCTAGCACGTGACGAGTACGTTGTCGAGACCGTTAAGAGACAGATAGGTCTTGTACCAAAAAATCTGAAGGAGGCTATAAAGAAGGCTAGAGAGGATCCAAAGAGGTTCGCTGTCAAGGTGAAGATAGGTCCCCTAGTCGAGATAGAGCTTGTTGAACATGCATGGATGAGGTTCCTAATCGGTGAGATAATATTCAATCCCAAGCATGAGGAGTTTGCAAGTTACATACAGACAGGTAGGCTCGTGATAGAGGACGTAGTTGTTGGAGACATGGTGTTCTATGGTGAGATGGATCTGGCAGAGGCTCTGATACATAGTGTGAAGAAGACTCCTGTAGAGATACAGGAGAAGATAGTGAGCTCTATAATCCTCAGTGGCGGAGCCTTCAACTGGCAGGTTCCTCAAGGCTTAGAAGATGTTGCATGTACAAGCACCGAGAAGATAAAGATAATGATGTCAGAGAGGGTTCCTGACATGGCGGAGAGGCTGAACGTCAGGATGGTAAAGGATCCTCAGTTCAGTGTCTGGAGAGGAGCAATAATATACGGATACGCCCTACCAACATCAGTAAAATGGAACGAGAAGTACAAGGAGGGATGGTACACATGGAAGTGAGATAGCAAGCTATATTACTACCCTCAACATACTAACATACACGTGTAATGTCGCTATTAGTAACTTTAGACAGAGCAAGAAACATACTCAAGAAGTGGATAAAGGAGAGAAACCTCATAATTGAGGAGCTAGAGAGCGACCACCTCATACTTAGAGAGGGGGACAACACAGTACTAGTGAAGATAATAGTATTCGAGGATCTCCCAGACATAGACGAGATAAACAGAGAGATAACAGTCCTAGCAAGCAGAAGAAGCGAGTACAATAAGATGTATATTGCAGTAAGCAGAGACGTTGCACACCTACTTGACGGAAAGCTTCTCAAGAAGCTTGGAATAGGAGTCATAGCGATTGACCTAGAGGAAGGTGAAGCAAGAGAGATTCTTCAGAGCCCAGCGATAAGTAGGAGAGTAGCTGAGATAGATGTCTCAAGACTTGAGCAGGATCTCTCGAGAATTGTGAGAAGAATATTAGACTCTGAACTATCCGTACTCAGGAGAGAGATCGAGGAGTTGAAAAACAGGGCGCAGGATAGTGCTAGTGGAGACGTTTTGAAGAAGCTTGAGAAGATTAGAGAGGAGATAGAGAGCATATGGAACGTGATAGATAGATTGAAAATAGAGATAGAGAGGCTGAAGAACACTATATCAACAGGAGAGGTCCAGAGCACTGCAACATCTAGCCGACAGGAAGCTCAACAACAATCTGACACTAGTCCTGTGCCTGACTTCATAAAGGATAATCCATGGGTCCAGATACTGGCTAATAAGAACGTGAGATAATGAGCACAGAGATCGATAAGATGATACTGGAGCTCCTGAGAAAGGAGATAACGGACGACGAGACGTATGAGCTCGCTGTCAAGCTCTACAGATGCTTCAAGGAGGGAGGCTCTAGAAGGGTTAAGGAGATGATTTATAACATGATCAGAGAGATCGGTGTTGAGAGTATAGGAGATGAGTAAGTTCATAATTAAACAACTAATTTTAGAGAACTTCCGAGGATACAGAGGAAAACACGTGCTCGAGCTCGATAGAGGCATAGTAGCCATATATGGCGAGGTAGGAGCCGGAAAATCAAGCATAGCACAAGCAGTAGAGTACGCTCTCTACGGTCAACAGCTAGAGATAAAGGAGAGAATAGCAAAGCTCATAGATCTCATAAACGAGGAGTCAAATGAGGCCAAGGTACAGCTCACACTTGAGAGCATTGACTCGGCATCTCGTGTGAGAGTGATACGCTGTCTCAAGAAGCATGGTGACTCAGCTCGAGAGACCATAGCTGAGCTATGGCTTAACGAGAAGAAGGTTGCATCATCTCCACGAGAGGTCCTTCAAAATGTGGTGGAGCTTCTACGTCTCGACGAGGACGATTTTGCTAGATTCGTGCTTGTCACACATAGAGTACTAGAAGGACTCGTTTACGGTACCTCGAGCAAGAGATCGCTAGTCATAGATAGGCTCTTCGGTATAGAGATGATAGAGCAGCTTCACAAGTCTATACCTGTTAGAAAGATAGAGGAGATACTTGATAGAGAGAAGAGAAAGCTATCAGCATTTAAGGAGCTTCCAGAGATAATATCGAAGTACGGTTCTGTTCAGAATGCTAAGAAGGCTCTAGAGGACTTCAAGAGGGAGCTTGAGGAGCTTCGTAAGGTCGAGCGTGAGCTCTCTGAGAAGCTATCGAGGCTTCTTGAGGAGCGTAGAAGGCTCTTCGAGCGTTTCTCAGATGTCGAGTCCATATATGTCAGGTATCTGCGTGTGAAGGCTGAGCGTGAGCTTCTTGAGGAGGAGTTGAAGAATCTTCCTGATGTTTCTGAGACAAGCATAAAGGTGGAGCTCGAGCTTGTTAGAAACATATTGCTATCCAAGCTTGAGGAGCTTCTCTTCACGGAGGAGGCTGAGGAGCTTTCTAGGCTAGTAATCTCTTCTCAGAATCTTGAGGAGGCTAGTATGAAGATATTCGAGATTGTTCGAAAGCTTGAGGACAGTCTGACAAGGTTCGATGAGGAGATCGAGAACCTGATACATTTATCAGAGGAGCTGAAGATAGATGCCGAGAGGCTGAGCTCCGAGATAAGGAGCCTTGAAAGAAGATTGAAAGAGCTTGAGGACATCTACAGAGAGTATCAAGCCCTCGTCTCCAAGTATGGGTCTCCCGAGCAGATACAGCGCGAGCTAGAGAAGTTGAAGGAAAGGCTCCAGAGCATGGAGGAGTTCGAGCTACATGTTGAGAGCGTGCTCAGAGAGATCGTCAGGAGAGGCTTACGAACATGTCCCATATGTGGTAGAGAGCTAGATGATGAGACTTTCAAGAAAATTGAGGATAGACTATCAAAGATAGGGAAGGACACGACTAGGAGAGAGTTAGATGAGATTAGGCGTAAAATAACTGAGCTGGAGAACGTTCTCTCAAAGTTGAGAGCAATTAAACCTCTTGTAGAAGAGTACGAGGACGTTTATACTCGTCTCAAGACTATGAG
This sequence comes from Thermoproteota archaeon, assembly GCA_013153275.1. Lineage (GTDB taxonomy): Archaea > Thermoproteota > Thermoprotei > Thermoproteales > Thermocladiaceae > JAADER01. Next base: position 11,122 of record JAADER010000051.1, on the reverse strand, counting down.
AGAAATGTATGGTAAAGTTTTAGCAAAGCTAGAGAGCGTTGACAAGAACAGGAGAAGTCTCGAGAGGAGAGCTCAGGTGATACGTGCCCTCATAGATGAGGTGAAGGAGAGGATAGATAAGATAGATAGGGAGATAACTATCCTCAGAAAAGTAAAGAGATTGAAAGAACTGAGAAGAGAGGAGAGGGAACTAGAAGGAAAGCTCAAGGAGTCAGGTATAGATCTCGAGAAGGTGAGGAGACTAGAGCAGGAGATAGAGGAGGTGAACAAGATGCTTGACAAGGTTCGAGAAAGATTGAACAACCTCAGTATAGAAGTATCAACACTAGAGAGGGTGCTATCATCACTACCTACAGAGACTATAGACGAACTTAGGGAAAGAGTGTATAAATTAGAGAAACTTCTAACAATGTTAAATACTATTCGAGGAGCCTTGAAACGTATCCAGTCAGAGCTGAGAGAGAGGATGGTTGAGAAGGTGAGGGATCTGGTGAACCAGTATTTCAAGATAATGTACCCATATACCGATATGAGTGGTGCTAGCATAGAGCTCAATGTTAGAGAGAGACTAGGAACGATAGTTAGCGAATATGTTCTCTATGGTATAAGATCAGGAAGAAGAGTCCCAATATCGAGAATGAGCGATGGACAGAGGCTTACGCTTGCTCTCGCGTTCATGCTCTCGGTATATGTCATAGCTAATCATAATGTTAGCTTCATGATAATGGACGAGCCTATACCATATGTCGACGAGGCGATAAGGTCGTCCTTCGCTAAGCTAGCTGCCAGCTTGATAAGGCAGGGCCTTGTCTCACAGCTGATAATTACTTCACAGAGTAGGGAGTTCATAGATCAGGTCGTGTCTGAAGCATCTAGCCAGAACATACCTGTGACTCTTCTGAAGATAGTTAGAGAGGACTCTAAGAGAAGAATAGAGGTTGAAAGAAGGTAGAGAACCCTTATTAACTCGATCCCTACCCTTAACACGAGCATGGGAAACTTCATATACCCAGACACTATACTGACAACGCTGGGCCATGTAGATCATGGCAAGACGACGCTGGTACAGGCCCTAAGTGGCGTATGGGTTGCAAGACATAGCGAGGAGATAAAGAGAGCTATGACGATAAAGCTGGGCTACGTCACGATCGGCATCTATGAGTGCCCTTCAGGCGAGTTCAGGTACGTGACGGACGGTCTCCTCAAGGATGGTAAATGTCCTGACGGGTCGGAGCCCAAGCTCATAAGGAAGATATCCATACTTGACGTGCCTGGCCACGAGGTCCTGTTATCGACAATGATAGCTGGTGTAGGGTTCGTAGATGGTGCTCTAATGATAGTCGACGCATCCATGCCCTGTCCCCAGCCACAGACTGAGGAGCACTTCCTTGCTGCAACGATAATGGGTCTCAGAGAGATGATAGTGATACAGAACAAGATAGATCTCGTTCCTAAGGAGAAGGCCATAGAGAACTATCGTCAGATCAGGAAGTTCCTAGCTGGGACCTGGGCAGAGAAGGCGCCTGTTGTCCCCGTATCTGCTCTGCATAAGGTGAACATAGATGCTGTAGCTACGCTTATACATGAGAAGTTTCCGAGAAAGGAGCGGTCTGAGGCTGGTCCTCCAATGATGCATGTTCTGAGAAGTTTTAATGTTAATAAACCTGGTACTCCGCCGGAAAAGCTCGTTGGAGGAGTCCTAGGAGGAGTAGTAGTTCGAGGAGAGCTCAAGATAGGGGACGAGATAGAGATAAGGCCAGGACTCAAACTAGGAGCAAAACTGGTGCCACTACGTACGTGGATAACATCAGTATCTATAGGCCCAGAGTTCGTAGACTATGCAAGACCAGGAGCACTAGTTGGAATAGGAACCAAGCTTGACCCAGCACTAACTAAGGCAGACTCCCTAGTTGGAAGCGTCGTCGGACTTCCAGGCCAGCTACCACCAGTGTGGACGGAGGTCGAGCTCGAGTACGAGCTCATAAGACAGGAGAAGCAGTACCAGCTTAAGAGAGGAGACGTGCTGATGGTCAACGTCGGTGCAGCCACAGTGCTTGGAATAGTCAAGGATCTCAGAAAGGAGAGGGTGACCGTGACTCTAAGGAAGGCAATATGTGCAGAACAGGGAGCTAAGATGGTGATAACAAAGCAGGTAGAGAACAGATGGAGGATCGTTGGATACGGAGTTCTTAAAGGCGGAAAGATAGCTTATGAGTAGAAGAGTACCTGTAGTGATATACGATACAAGCATACTGATACTCATGATGCGTGAGAAGGTGAAGATAGTTGACATGATTAGAGATATAGTGGGCACACATGTAGCAGCAGTGCCAGAACTCACCGTGAGAGAGCTTGAGAAGCTCTCTAGGTCTAGAGAGAGGAGGACTCGTGTAGCTGCCTCTCTTGCTCTTGAGATCGTTAGAAAGTATATGTCTATACTTAAATGTGTAGAGAGATACTGTGATGAGTGTATATTGAGTAGCTGTAAGAGAGGACTTATCGATTACGTCGTTACCTGTGACATAGGGCTAAAGAGAAGGATAGAGCAGGACATGTCGTGCAAGGTCCTGTACTACCTGGAGTCCAAGAGAAGGATTGTTGGAGATGTAGAGTAATATTATTAAACACCTTTAGAAGGAGACCTGTCGGAGATTATCCTTGTGGAGAATTATAACTGTCGAGGACTACGTGAGAATCCCCCCTTCACGGTTCGGCGAGCCTCTCGACAAGGTCGCATACGAGCAGTTGAAAGCTAGGTACGAGGGCAAGGTGGAGAGAGACGTAGGAGTCTTCGTGAAGATCCTGTCACTAGAGGTAAGCAGAAAAGGCATAATAACGTTTGGAGACGGTGCAACATATCACAAAGTCAAGCTCAGAGTCCTAGTATTTACACCCCTCAACAATGAGATAGTGGAGGGAGACGTGGTTGAGACTACAGAGTACGGAGCCTTCGTGAGAATAGGACCCGTGAGAGGTCTCCTACATAAGACACAGATGATGAGCGACAACATAGTACTCTACGACAAGGCGAGCGGGACCTTCATAGGAGAGAAGACTAAGAGAAAGCTCAGCAAGGGAGATATAGTGAGAGTGAGGATAGTGAGCGTGAGCTACGTCCTGACATCGACAGGTCTTGGACTCAGGATAGGTCTCACAGCAAGACAGCCATTTCTAGGAAAGCTCGAGTGGATAGAGGAGGACATACAGGCTGCACGCAAGAAGGTTGCAAAAACAGGAAAACAGTAAAATATCTCGCACAGGTCTAGCATACAATGTCGACATCAGCAAGAAGGAGAGGCAGAAAGAGAGCGCTTCCAGGATATAAGGCATGTAGGAACTGTAAGGCAGTCATACCTGAGACTGAGCAGAAATGTCCATACTGCGGTGGCACGGACTTCTCAGAGGAGTGGTATGGTCTCATAATAGTGATAGATCCTGAGAAATCTGCCCTTGCTAAGGCTCTCGGAATAACTAGGAAGGGGATCTATGCTATAGATGTCCCATGACCATGGTAACAAAACGCTTTTAAGACCGTGCTAGCTGAGACCCTTCTGATGTCGATTCCTGAGAATCTTGCTAAGATACTTCCAGAGGGCGTCGAGCCTGGGAAGGTGGTAATTAGGATCTCGCAGGATAGGAGAAACGCTCTCTTATGGCGTAGAGAGCTCATAATAGAGGTATGGCATGTAGGTCTCCCAACACCTAACAGGCTAGAGCTTAGACAGAAGATAGCTGAGATGCTTGGAGTAGATGTAGACAGAGTATATATACGACACGTGTACACCGAGTTCGGGTGGGGAAAAAGCAGAGTAGAGGTACACGTGTATGATAATCCTGAGATAGGTAGAAGAATAGAGCCCCTCTACATACAGCTCAGAAACATGCCTAAAGAGGAGGCACAGAAGCTTAGAGAGGAGATAAGACAGAAGAAGGCGCAGAGAAAGAAGAAAAAGAAGTAGGTAAGATACTTGTGATGAATCTGTCGACCACTGAATAAAACTGATGATAGGTCGTCAGGCTGATCACACGTAACCCTTAACATGAATAGGAAGCTCACGCTCAACAGCTCTCTCACCCTTCAGCACGTGTTCTAGAACCCTCGCAGCATTCCTACGTGACAGATATTTATTATTGTTTCCACAGTAGGGCGAGAATATGCATTTAGGACATCCATCATAGCATTTACAGTTCTTAACTATCTTGTACGCTATCTCTATTGTCTCTCTAAGCCTATTAGCAAGCTGTCGACAGAGTCCTGACCCTCCTAGATGTCCATCATATATTACTATCTCTCCTGTAGGATATGAGATACCTCCAAGATCTGTCTGCCCCGCACCAATGCTGATCTGAGAAGCTATTATCAGAGCATGTTCTACAGCATGGTAAGCCTTAGCTCTCTCAATATGATCTAGAGGCTCTATCCTTGAGAACGATATGAGAGGCATGTACAATATTAGACCCTTCGTCCTGAACCTGTAAGAGATCTCCTCATCAAGGTACTCCTCTCTAATTATTCGGCTACCATACATGTCCTTAACTATATATCCTTCAACTCTCTCCTCTATAGTGAGCTCAACATACTGATAAGATATTCCTAATACATTTCCTCTCTCTACTACTCTCTCAATATGAGGAATAGAGGTGTATAGGGCTATGGTGATATAGTTCACCTCCTCATCAGGTATCCTGACAACGTACGCTCTCCTCTCATCTAGCTTCAACTCCACGACCTTATATGTTCTCCCTCCATGAAGATATATTGCACCAGGAAAGAGCTCTCTGATAGCTATAGGAAGCTCTCTCTCACCAATTTTCTTCTTGCTGTCCTTAAGGTAGATCTCGACCTTGTCACCCATCCCTCTAAGACTTCTAAGTCTCCTCACAACTCTCCTACCCTCCTCAGTGAGATACAGATACTTGTCGTGAACGATTCTCAGTAGACCCTCGTCCACTAGACTCATGGCAACACAGTACTCAAAGTCGTCAAGCTCCGTCAACTTTATTGGAGCGTCCTCACACATTGCAAGTATGTGAAGCCTAGCCAGCTCGACGTTTCGAGGATCAATATAGAGAGGCTCTGGAGACCTGTTATAGAACTCTTCCGGATAGTTCTCAAAGTATGAGCTTATTGGATCGTTACCGAGGATCTGTATCACATATGATACCTGTCCTCTTCTGCCTACTCTCCCACTTCTCTGTAGATATCTAATATAGCTTGGTGGAACTGTAGCCATTATTGCAATATCTATGTTACCAATATCGATCCCTATCTCTAAGGTAGGTGTAGCTATTATGAATATCAACTTACCCTCTCTAAACTTATCTTCAATCTCCGCACGCTCCTCCGGACGAAGTCCAGCTCTATGGACTGCAACAAGGCTCCCAAGTCCGGCTCTGTCTAGGAGTCTCTTAATAAGCTCGACGAGCCTATGACTATCCGCAAAGACTATACCTCTCTTACCAGATCTCACGCACAGTTTTACCAGCTCAACAGCTTCCTGAATCTTGGTTCTCTTGCTCTTCAGTAAGAGATGCTTAACGAGGCCTCTTCTACCTGTGACTCCTCTTATGACCTTACAGGATCTTCTAAACATCAGTGAGGCGAACTCCTCTGGATTGCCTATTGTAGCACTCGTAGCAACATACTGTAGCTTGTTGCAGAATCTTGAGAGTCTACGTAGTACATAGTGAACGTGAGTTCCAAATACTCCCTCATACATGTGGAAGTCATCTAACACAACAAACCTGACCCTTGGTAACATGCTTCTAAACTTGTCAACATACATGAGAGCGTAATGCAGCATGTCTGGATTAGTGAGAAGGATCTCTGGAGGCTCAGCATATATGCGACGTCTCACATCCTCTGGCGTATCACCATCATACACTTCAACTCTCATATCTGCTGCAGAAACGTACTCTCTTATACGTACGTACTGATCTCTGGCGAGAGCCTTCGTCGGATACATTATCAGACATATGCCTCTCGCGTCAGGTGGATCCCTGCTGAGAACATGTATTATAGGCAGTATGAAGGCCTCTGTCTTCCCTGTACCTGTTCCTGAGACTATCACGACGTCCTCACCTTTGACTATGTGTTGATATGCCTCCCACTGGTACTTGAGGAAACGTTCAATTCCTCTTCTCTTGAGGAGCTCCACGAGACCACGTGGGAGGCAAGCCTCCTCCACAGGCGGGCCGTACTCCGGCTCGACAGGATGCTCAACATATATGTACACTATACTCCTAGCAGAATCACTAGAGAGCTCTCTAAGAAAAGAATCAGCAGAAACTTCCCTAAATATCTTTAGCATCCTCTCGTTAATGCCCACACACTAGAGACGCTGACAGAGAAATATAATCCTTAATACTAGGAACATGTATGTACTCAGAGAATGGATAAGAGAGCACTGAGAGTAGTGTCCATATTTGGACCAATATCTTACATAATAGTCAAGACAGTAGAAATACTAACACCAAGGTACATAAGTGAGATAGCGAGGGAGGCTCAAGTATCTACTAGCACGGTCATATACATGACTCCTCCAATAGTGATAGGACTTACAATACTTATATGGATGTTGATAACCATAATCTTGGCTATAATACTTAAATTTATGAGACAGTCAGCAATCATGTTAGACGTGATCTCATCATCAGGACTAGCGTTCTACGGCTACTCACTATACGAGTCCTCGCTACTATACATGAGCATCTTTGGGACACCCTCCATACTTCTAGAGAAGATACTCTACCTCATCCTCGGAGTAATCTTCTCAGGATCTCTCATAGCCATCGGTCTAGTAAGACTTGTAAACATGAGCAAGGGGAGAGCATTCTTTGCAGGTATAGTGACCACACTGATAGTGTATGCGATAACGATAGTCTTCTCAAAATGATCAGTGCAAATCGGCTCGATCACCCTTCACTGAGGCCCAACTCATCACTAAGCTAGAGGCTCAGTGTCCACCTTTTAAATCATCTCTCATCGATCCCGGTCTCATCACGGCGAGATCCCTAACGTAGTCCTCTATGTTGACCTGTACGTCGCCGATCGAGTATAGGTTTACTATGTGTGGGAATACGACTACATGTGCTCCCTTTCCAGTCTTAAGCTCTACTACAAGAAGCTTACCATGATCAAGCTCTACTAGACCACTGACAGGATTATACCTCAGTCTTACACGTACCTTACATCTCCTAGAGAACTCTCTTACCATTCTCACAATGCTCATGCTCTTATCAGGACCCAGCTCATTCACGGAGTAGATCTCCAAGCCGTTGCCTAGCCTTTCTCGTACAATTCTATCTGCTTTCTCCCCTCTCACTACGAGTATATGTCTGATAGGGGTCCAGGATCTGAAGTTTATCCCTATGCTGAACGCGACGTCGAAGATCATATCCTTCATATTGCTTCTAATTTTTGAAAAGATCTCATCTAGACCATATTCTGACGCCACATCTCTGAGAAAATTCACCATAATCTCGACACCTTTTCTCGCATCCGTGAAACTTATCCTGCTCAGCCTAGCTATCTCGTCAAGTATCATATGTACCACGGTTATCTCTACTCCCTCCTTACCATACTTCTTACTCATGTAGCTCAGCACGATACATGGGTCAAAGAGTCTCCAGGAGTCGTGTGTTCTCATCTTGAGTTTTGCTAGCTTTATCTGTTCTGTAACGTCTAGGTATGAGTAGAGGAGGTAGCCGAGCATGTATCTTGTGGGTGTTACCTCAAGTTTTTCCTCGTAAAAGTCTATCAGAGTCTCTATATGCTCTCTACTTCTCTCTATGTTCTCTCTGCAGTGCTCTATGCAGTCTTTCAGGATGTTCTCATCGATATCTTTTATAAACTGGTCCAGGAACTCATCTATGTCTGGCCTCGCCTTGCCCGTAAGAATCTTACTCCACCTCACGTGTACCCTATGACCTGGCACTCAAGTAGAAACATTGGCGGAATCTTTTATAAATAATCTCACGTAGATTACCTAGAAGAGGTGTGGTAGAGATGAAATACCTGTCCCTACACCCGTCACAGGCCTGCTACCTTCTCATGCCGAGCATCGTCACTCTCATAATAACACAGAAACCTGGCGGCGGATACAACGCAATGACAGCATGCTGGATCATGCCCGTCTCCAGGATCCCTCCACGAATAGCTGTCGCAATATCCCCACGCAGGTTCACCTACGAGTGCTTGAAAACGAATCCAGAGTTCACAATATGTGTGCTAGGTCCTCAACATGAGGAGATAGCAGACTACTGTGGCTCAGTGTCAGGAAGAGACGAGAACAAGATAGAGAAGCTAGAGCAGAAAGGAATAAAACTAGTGAAGCTCAGCAAGATAAAGACTCCAGGAATAGAAGGTTGTCTAGCAATAATCGGATGCAAGCTCTGGAGAGACTACGAGGGAGGCGACCACAGGATAATCGTTGGAGAGGTCGTCGAGTGTATGGTTCAGGAAGACAAGTTCAGAGACACTTGGAGAGACGTCGAGCTCCTATACTACTATGGAGGCACCAGGTACCTCTCTGTGAGGGTTCCATCATGAGCAGTAAAGGTAGAGAGATAAAAAACATAGTCGACGCTCACTGTCACCTACATGAGTTTCAGGATGTAACTATAGAGAAGATAGTTAGAGAGTACACGATCATAGCAGTCTCAGACGACTACCCAAGCAGCATACGAACGCTCGAGCTCGCCAGCAAGTACTCAAGTGTCGTCCCATGTGTGGGAATACATCCATGGATGGTAGACAAGATAGATAGAGACGAGGTCGATAAGATCCGAAAGATAGCATGTGAGGCCATGTGTATAGGAGAGGTAGGACTAGACACCAAGTTTGTTCCTGAAACGATAGAGAGACAGAGAGAGATCTTTCACGAGATGCTGAAGATCGCTAAGGAGCTCTCTCTACCTGTTAACCTTCACTGTGCTGGTACCTGGAGAGAGGTCTATGATCTAGTTCTCAAGTATGATGTAGATAGAGCAAACTTTCACTGGTATACCGGGCCTCTAGAGCTTCTCGATGAGATAGTTGAGAAGGGCTTCTACGTATCTATAAATCCTGCAGTGAAGATACAGAGAAAACATCAGGAAGTTGTCCGAAGGCTTCCTCTAGAGAACATGTTGCTTGAGAGTGACGGTCCCTACGAGTATCGTGGGATAAGGATGGAACCCTTCCTGATAAGGGAGACCATAGATATGGTATCACGAATAAAATCTGTTGACCCTTCACGAGTGATCGAGATCTGTAGAGAGAACGCTAAAAGATTCTTAAAGATCTAACACAGATACCAAGCCTATGAGCGACATGATAATATTCGACAGAGACTACGACATCGCGAGAAAGAGAATGGTAGAAGAATTGAAGCTATCAGGAATAATAAGGTCAAGAAGAGTTGAACAAGCAATGCTCAAGGTCCCAAGAGACAGATTTATACCACCACACGAGAGAATGTACGCGTACGAGGACACTCCACTAAGAATAATGCTAGACCAGACAATATCAGCACCACACATGGTAGCAATGATGTGTGAGCTCCTAGAGCTAGAGCCAGGACTCAAGGTACTAGAGGTAGGAACAGGAACAGGATACCATGCAGCAGTCTGTGCTGAAGCAATGGAGAGAAAAGGAACAGTATACACAGTAGAGTATTTTCCACAACTAGCACTGTATGCAGTACAGAACCTAGCGCAGCTAGACCTGCTAGACTGCGTGAAAGTGTTCACAGGAGACGGCTCGAAAGGACTACCAAAATACGCACCATACCATAGAATACTCGTCACAGCAGCTGCACAGAGAGACATACCTGAACCACTGATAGAGCAGCTCGACTCTAACGGCGGCATAATGGTCATACCCGTAGAGGTTAGACCGGGGGTACAGGTACTTTACCGAGTAATAAAGAAGGGTGACAGGATAGAGAAGGAAGCAGTAACTTACGTATCTTTCGTTAAACTCAGATCAGACTAAGATGAGGTTCTCTAAATCACATCTAGAATATATAAAAGACGACATAGGGGAACATATATACGTAGTAAAAGACAGAAACACCGTAGTAAGAGCCGAGCAAGGTCTCGACATCATAGACCCAGTATATAGAGAATTTATAAAACTTGCAGACTATAAGACAATAGATAATAAAGAAGACTATGAACTATATATAGAGTTCCTAGCAAAACATATAAAAGAGGAAGAACATGTACGTGAAAAGAAGATAATACTCGCATGTAGCATGGGAAAAGACAGCGCAGCAGGATTCGCAATACTCTACGAACTATGGAATAGAGACATAATAAGATACAGCCCTCTAGCAGTCTTCACATACATGCCAATACTAGAGGACCCTATACTATACCTCGCAGACAGATTCATATCAAAGTTTGGAGAATTCCTATACATAATACAGGTACCAAGACAACAGATACTAGAGAAGCTAGAGACAATAGGATACCCAACACTACAGGAAAAATGGTGTAGAGCAATAAAGATGGGAAGCATAAAGAAGTTCCTGAAAAAGTTCCCTAAAGAAAATATAGTATATGCAGAATGCGAGAGAATGTTCGAATCAATAAAAAGACTAAGATCACTCTACGGAAGCAGAATAATATTCCCAAGAAAAATAAACCCAGTACTATACCTCTCAGAGAGCGACGTATTCTACATATGTCAACTATACGATATAGTACACGGAATGTATGAATACGGAGCACCAAGAACATCCTGCATGCTATGCCCATACGCATCATCAGTATGCCACATACTTCACATATGGCTATGCGAGAAAACAAACATAGACATACAACCAATACTAAAATCAATGAACAAACTACTACGATACTACTCAGAAATAGGACTATCAGAAACAGTACAAAACACAGACGACATAATAAGACTAGGACTATACTCATACAGACACACAAAACAAGAAGTAATAGAAAAAATAAAACAAATAGAAAACATCTACAAAACAGGAACAGAAGAAACAATAGAAAAATACGCAGAAAGATCCCGAAGATACTTCTTCGAATACCTCAGAAAAGTAGAATACATACCCACATGGAAAACAGAAACACCAAAAAAGATAGAGAAAAAACTAAAAGAAAGAGCAAAACATAT
>JAADER010000035.1 GCA_013153275.1 Thermoproteota archaeon | reverse complement strand
CCAACATCAACATTCTCCAGTTCTCCACTAGATGCTGCCGATACATACTTTGTGGCAATCTTCTGGAGCTTCTTATCGTCTGTGACAAGCACAGCATTCATAGATATTGCTAGTGTGATATATGATGCATCGTATATAGTTATGTTCTCATTACATGCTATCTCAAGAGCCTGATATTCCATTCCTCTTATTGAACGTATCTCTAGGATGTTAAATATCTTACATAGGATACTTATGAGGTCTTTAAGAGTCTCCTCATCTATGTTCTTCAGAAGCTTATGTTCTTTCCATAGTGCGTTGAGAGTCTCGTAAAGTGCTAGGTCGAGTGTAGCACCATAGAGAAACGGTTTCACAATACCTCTCTTTAGCAGGTTTATTATTGCGCATGCGTCAAATACGTACTTTATCATCTATCTACACTCTCTGTACTTACGTATGATGCTTACTATCTCCTCTTCTGATAGTCTAGATAGCTTCTCGCGGGCCTTCCTGACCTCTCTCTCAACTTCTCTTAACATGAGTCTTCTAGCCTCGACTTCGAGAACCTTTCTGAGAACTGTCTCAGGATCTATACCGTACCTGTCGAGCATATCTTTAACCCATCTGGGGACCCTCACCTGAAGCACAACATAGTTTGAAGATTCTAAAGACATAATTCTCTTAATATGTCTCTGCCTAATTAAGCTATCCCCAACAGAGAGTAGATAGGTGATATTTGTAGAGTTACGGAGAATGGTTTTTAAGAGAGTAAACACCAGATTACTTGAACGTAGCGGGGTGGGGAAGCCAGGTATCCTGCGGGGCTCATAACCCCGAGGTCGGTGGTTCAAATCCACCCCCCGCTACCACTTATGTAATACATAAAGGAGCCCAGAAGATCCTTATGAACTATTTTATGACGTCTTTCGATTAGGTTATTATGGGAAGGGTGCTGAGTACTCGTGCGTTCCCTCTATGACAGGTACCTGGCAGATCTTTTTCAGTCTCTCCAGTATCTCGTCCTTGTATTTACACATTCTCATTATACATGTTCCAACCATGACTGCGTCTGGCTTCTCTCCCAGCTTGTCAAGTACTGGTTTTAGCCATGTAAGGACCGCTCCTATTCTTGTTCCTGGACATTCTCCACAGTCTACTATTGCTATTACTCTGACTTCCTTGTCTCCAAACTGTGAGAATTTTCCTTCTTTTCTCATTGAGGCTATGAGACATTTAGCATCTCCTGGGCAGAGTCCTTGCTCTCTTATCTTTCTGCATGCTATTATGACTACCTTAGCCACGTCTGGTTTAGACATGGTTAAATTATGGTTCCTCCACTATTTAAGTAATACCTTTAAGAGCATTATCAGTACTCTACCATAACTATAAGTTTATCAAGCTCTTTAACGTTATACTTCTTCGAGAAGTCTCCAAAGTTCGTTGAGAGCTCTAGAAAACCTTCACTATTTATCAACGCGAGATCATGTCCAGGAGGAACCATGCCATACGCATCAACAAAGGGGAGATTGAGAACCTTATCGTCTGGCCCTAGCTTAACTATAATGTTCCTAGGTCTCCCCTCTAGATCTTCCTCTCTAATGTTTGTATACACGTTGCCGAATCTGTCAATATATATGACCTGGGCTTGAAACATGTTTCCTGTCCTTCTAGGTCTCTCTATGACTATGCTTCTCTCATAGTTCTCTATTGGTCTCGCAATCTTCTCAACGTCTATCCCGGCTGCTAACAGTGCTGCGGCTGGAGCGAAGATGTCTCGGCCGTGGAACGTTCGTGATATCTTTCTGCTTCTGCTAATCTTATCTATCTCTATCTCGTATACTCTCACTATTCCGTCATCCTCTGCTGCAGGTATCAGGACTCCGTTATCCGGCCCGACGAAATAGTAGTTTCGTGATCTCACTATTATGGGCCTTCTCTCTGTTCCTACTCCTGGATCTACTACAACTAGATGTATCGTGTCTCGTGGAAAGTGTTTGTAGCAGGCCCAGAGTATCAGTGCTCCTCTTCTAATGTTCTGTGGAGGAACCTCGTGAGTGATGTCTACTATATGCACGTCCTTACATATTTTTAGTATTACTCCCTTCATTGACGGCACAAAATAGTCTCTTGTTCCGAAGTCTGTGAGTAGAGTTATCACTCTCATCTTCTCTCTTTCTCTGTCTCTCTTATTATCTTGTTAAGCTTGTCAAACGCCTCTAGGAGGAGTAGGAGATTCCTAGTAACTTCCTGAAGAGACTCGACCTCCTGCGGAGGAATCTTCTCTAGAGACCTTCCAAGCATTATTATCTTCCGAAACACCGCCTCCCTGACCTCTGCCAGTCCGAACTTCATTGTGACCTGAGCCTCCTCCTCCTCGCTACGTACTATCACAACCTGTTTGTTACATCTTGCACAGTAGTACTCTCCAGTTTTCAGCTGAAGGAGAGGGGTTCCACATGCAGGACAGCTGTAGCTTGTCAATCTTGCTCCCGCTCTCATTAGCTGTGCCATTCTTTTCACGACCGTGTCGTCTCCTCTTACTGGTATCATCAGCATATCATGATAATAGAGAATATATAAATAGTAGTTAAATGCTTACTCTCGAGCAGTGGAGAGACAGCTGTTTCATAGACTCCTCAGACCTGAAGAGGCTCTCAGCCTAGTTTTAAAACATTTTGATCCCAAGCCTCTCGGAGTCGAGCGCGTTCACATACGTGATGCTGTAGGTAGAGTTCTCGCAGAACATGTTGCAAGCCCTATCGATGTTCCTCCATTCGATAGAGCAACCATGGATGGTTACGCTCTACGTAGCATAGATGTTGAAGATGCTTCTGAGACGTTTCCGATCGAGCTGAAGCTTATTGGGAAGGTCGAGGCTGGTCAGAGACCTGAGATAGAGGTTGTGGAGGGTACATGTGTGGAGGTAGCTACTGGGGCGCCTGTACCGGCTGGAGCGGACTCTGTGGTGATGGTTGAGTATACTTCTGTGAGAGGTGATCGCGTATATGTTTATCATTCTACATATCCTGGAGAAAATATTGCGTTCACAGGATCAGATGTTGTTAAGGGAGAGATAGTACTCAGAAGGTGTACAAAGCTTGGCTATAGAGAGATAGCTCTGCTAGCTGCAGTAGGTATCAAGGAGGTTCCCGTATATGTTAGACCTAGAGTCGGCATAATAGCTACAGGAAACGAGCTTATCGAGCCTGGCCAGAAGCTTGATGTTGGGAAGATCTATAACTCGAACACGTACATGCTGAACGCAGCATGTCTAGAGCTTGGATGTATCACGAGGATATATGGTACCTGTCCTGACAGTGAGAGAGAGCTGATGAGCACTGTGGAGAGAGCGGTGAGAGAGAACGATATTATTCTAATAACTGGAGGGACATCTGCAGGAACGTCAGACATAACTTATAGGGTTCTGGGAAAGCTTGGGAGAGTTCTCATACATGGTCTTCTAATAAAGCCGGGAAAACCGACAGTGATAGCGGAGATAGATGAGAAGCCTGTCGTTGGTCTTCCTGGATACCCTAACAGTGCGTTACTGGTATTCGACCTAATTGTCAGACCTCTTCTAGGGAGGATGCTATGTTATGAAGAGAGATGTGAGGAAGTGGAGGCTGTTCTCGTGAAGAAGATTGTTGGAGCACAGGGACGAAGAGCATATGTGCCAGCAATAATAGTAGAGAAGGATAACAAGCTCCTAGCTTATCCTTTGGAGGCTCCTCAGGGAAGCATAAGTCCAGTAGTTAATGCGGATGGGTACATAATTGTTCCAGAGGATAGGGAGTACATAGATGAGGGAGAGAAAGTTAGAGTAATAGTAGAGAGGAGAGAGAAGCCTGATATTATAGTTATAGGAAGTCACGACTACAGGCTAGATAAGATACTAACAGAGATCTCAGAGATGGGGTACAAGATCAAGCAAGTGATCACAGGATCCATGGGAGCAATAATAGCAGTATCAAGAGGAATAGCAGATCTCGGAGGAATACACATAATAGACGAAGAGACAGGCCTATACAACGAGCCAATAATAAAGAAGCTAGGAATAGAAGACAAGGTCATACTAGTAAAAGGGTGGAAGAGACTACAAGGAATAATAATACAGAAAGGAAACCCAAAGAACATAAGATCAATAGAGGACTTCCTAAGACCAGACATAAGAATAGTAAATAGAAACAAAGGATCAGGAACAAGACACCTCCTAGACCTCTACCTCAAACAGATAGCAAAGAAAAAAGGAATACCCTTCCAGGAACTAGTTAGAAAAATACGAGGATACACCTACGAAGTCAAAACACATACAGCAGTAGCAGCAGCAGTAGCACAAGGAAAAGCCGATGCCGGAATAGGAATAAAAGAAGCAGCACAACTCTACAACCTCGACTTCATACCACTCACATGGGAAGAATATGACATAATAATAAACAAAGAATCAACAAAAAAGAAACCAATCCAAAAAATCCTAGAAAAAATACAGAAAATAAAAGAACAGGATAGATTATAAACCCTATATTAGATTAGAGAGGGGCTATCTATTACGATACTGTAAACGTTGGCGATGTCGTTGAACCTACATTAGCTACATTGAACAC
>JAADER010000012.1 GCA_013153275.1 Thermoproteota archaeon | reverse complement strand
ACACGTAATGGTATCCCATACCCATTGAGCTTCAAGACCCCGAACATACCCGCTATATATGCATTACCGCTCCTGTCAAAACAGATATCAGTCGCTGTACCAACACCAAATCTCGTATTTTCAGGATATCCTATCTCATGAATAGGCTTGAGAGATGGTGAGAGTATGATTATCATGGTATAACGCATCATCTTTGAGATTCCAATTTCATGTATATACTGCCCTACGATCCACACATTTCCGGTAGCTGGATTTACGGCGATACTATATGAGAACATGCATGGTCCTTTTGATATAGATATCTCGCTCTCTAGCTTAAGCTCTGGTAGACTTCTCTTCTCTACTACTACGCTTGGTGTGCCATTTCCCTCGTATCCTGTTCCTACCAGATAAGCGTGACCTTCCCACCTTGTGATGGCTGCCAGAATGTTAGTATACTTGTCGTGGATCACTCTGAGCAACTTTAGGTTGCTATCGAACACGTATATTACTCCAACGCTGTGATTATCTAGCAGCTCGCTACCAACAACATAGATCTCGTCGTTGTAAGTGATACAGTTCAGAAATACCGAGATGTTAGGGTCCCTATATCTCTCGAGTACTTTTCCAGTACTCTTATCTAGAATCTCCACATAGCCATGAGAGGATGGTTTCGATCGATATCCTCTAAATCCCACAAGCCCTACAACTATAATGTAGTTCTTGAGAATACACGTTCCAAGTGCAACATCTTCATAAGGTGTTGGATTTGAGACGCTTATCCAGTTTATTCGAACACTTATCTTTTCAGACTGGTTTAATATTGCTGGGATCGCACTATGTTGATTATATGAGGTGTTCTGTAGGATAGTGCCTAGTGATGGTATGAAAAATATATGAGCGTATGATATTACCATAGTGAGCATACATATACAGGCTAGTGCTACTATTGCGGATCTTAGTAGCGGTCTCACGACTTATTTTATGTGAAGCATATATAAAACATTTACTAGGGAACGTCAAGCTCGGATGTGCTATTATTCTACTATTATGTAGTCGTCGTCGTTTTCTGAGTCTTCATAACCGTCTCCAAGGAATCTTTTTATGACTGTGCGCAGGGACGTATATATTTTCCTTTTTGTTGTTGCTTCTTGTACTACGGCGTTGACGACATGTACTGGTCCTAGCGATGATATCTTTGTGAGTATCTCTGTATCGTTAAGTATGTCTGTTCCTGATGCGAGTATGAGTGTTGAGCCTTTTTCAAGGGTCTTTTTAAGAAATCTCAGTGCTGGCTCCTTCAGCTTCTCTACGACGAGCATTGTGTCGAAGTTGTCTATTGCTACGGCGCGTGCGGTAGCGTTCTCGAGCTCTTCTATCAGGTTCTTTCCAGATAATATACATGCTCTAACGATGTTCGACACGTCTATGTATACTGCTGGTATCTCTATCTTATTTAGTATATCGACACACTTTTTTAGGACCTTCTCTCTCCTCTCGTCATCGTCGTCGAGATAGAGCACTATTTTGTTCATCAGCGTCCGCTCAACTAGTGTTGCAACTAATTTGCTAACTCTCTTTCCCATCGTTAAATGTGTCTACGGAGGACTTTAATATTACGATTGTTTAAAATAGTCAAGACCGGAGGCAGGCTATGAAGTAGCCCCCAGTCCTGTGGGTATGGGGAAACAGTCTTAAGCTTCCTCTCATATATATGTTGCAGAACTTGGGAAAGAGTGTGCAGAGATCAACGAGCTCGAGACCATGTTCGTCACAGATCCTCTTAATATTATCCTCATTTTCCTCAAACGTTATCGTACAGGTGGAGTATATCATAATTATCCTACCAGAGATCGAGCATGCTTTTCTCAGGATCTTGTACTGTAGACGTGCCATCTCTCGAACATGATGTTCACGTAGCCATAGTCTTATCTCAGGGCTATGACTAAGTTTGCCTATGGATGTGCAATCTGGATCTACTATTACGATATGAGGAGAATATTGTCTTAATGGTGGCCTCAGCGCAGATGCACATACGACATCAACCTTAGAATGGGCATCGTACCTGTAGATCAGCGAGAGCTCTGTCAGGACTCTTCTAAACGATATGTCGATACCTGTAACATATGCTCTCTCTATCCTATCCGTGATATGTATTGCTTTACCTCCTGGTGCCGAACACATGTCAACGACTCTGACATTATTGTCTACTAGTTTCTCTACTATGTGAGCGATAAGCATTGAAGATTTATCTTGGACATATATGAGGTTTCCAAGCGTCCTCTCTATGAGGCTGAGCTTCACCTTGTCTACAATTACTGCATCGTCGAGGTCTGGGTCCTCTTTGGCATCTATGCCCAACTCTTTCAACTTCTTTAGCACTACGTTCCTACTTACTCTGCACCTGACATATGTTGGAAGTCTCTCAGAGAACGATCTTATAATCTGTTCCCCATCTATGAACTTTCTCAGAATGTATCTCACAAGCCACAGAGGAACACTATAGAGAACATGTAACCTCTCCTCATAGCTGAGGTCTTTAACAAGCTCGCTCTCAGATGTCTCCCTCATTCTTGCGAGGTCTCTTCTTGAGGCTTTCAGGCCGTGTTTTCGACATATCTTCACCAGTCTTTCAATTCTAATGTCCCTATATCTTACCTCATATGTAACTATCCTCGCAAGGTTCCTCTTAAAGATGTCTCTAGGAACCTCACCAACGGAATGTTCGAAGATCTTTTCAAGGAGAACATATCTTCGAACGACATCTAGACAGAGAGCCAGTATGAGAGATCTCAGTCTTCTAACAGTGCTGTCATGTGCTCTATCCTCTATAGCGCCTCTTATAGAGATTCTCCTCTCCTCAACTTCTCTAAGTATGTCTGCACATATCTCCTCCACATATCTGCAGCTCATGACATTATGCTCTTGACAACTCTTATCGCATCTTTAAGATATCGCAGCTGTAGGTAATAGTCCAAGCCGTCTGCTATAGCAATAGTGCTTGCATCAACTATGTTCTTTGAAGCATGAGTAGTCGTCCAGTACTCCTCGCTCTCTCTATCTCTAAACGTTATGTCAACTCTGACTATAGATGCCGTGTGTTTTGGAACTCCTAGAAGAACGACCTTATAGTCAACAAGCTCCACATTACTGACCTCTGGGTACAGTTTTGTCAGAGCGTTTCTCAGAGCTGTATCTATAGCATGTACGGGGCCTACTCCCTCGCCAGCCTCTATTATTGTCCTGTTCTGTGCTGCGATCTTTATCCAGCTCCATGCTCTAGGTTCCTGGGCTCTCTCACACATTACTTTCCACTCGAGGACTCTAAAGAACTCCTTGTAGACTCCTAGGTTCCTTAAAAGTATAAGTACAGCAGTAGCAGTAGCTTGATCGAAGTTCAGCCCATTCTCCTCCAGCCTCTTCAACTCCTCTAGAGTCCTCACGACCCTCGGATCAGACTTAGAGAGCTGGATCCCAAGAACCTCCTGAATCTTAGACAGAACAGCGGCCCTACCACTGAGCTCAGAGACAACTATCCTCCTCCTGTTACCCACGAGCTCAGGATCTACATGCTCATAAGCTCTCGGACACTTCATTATAGCGTCAACGTGGACCCCTGCCTTATGAGAGAACGCGTTCTCACCAACATATGGCTGATATGGATTTCGGGGAATGCCCGTCAGCTCATAGACTAGTCTAGACAGGTATGTAAGCTTCCTAAGCTTCTCAACATCTCCACGTAGAACCTTGACTCCAAGCTTAAGCATGAGATTAGGCACAACCTGGCAGAGATCAGCATTTCCGCACCTCTCTCCTATTCCATTGACAGTTACCTGAACATGCGACGCACCGGCAAGCACTGCCATGATGGAGCTAGCTACTGCACATCCGGAGTCATTGTGTAGATGAACACCAACCTTCGCATTCCTTACCTGAGATACCACGTCTCTAACGATGTCATGAACCTCGTGGGGAAGGCATCCACCATTAGTGTCACAGAGGACGAGCGTCCTCACTTTCAACTCATCGACAAGCCTGACAACTCTGAGAGCATACTCTCTATCATCCTTATAACCATCGAAGAAGTGCTCTGCATCGAATATGACGTCGATACCATGATCCTTGAAGAAGAGTATGCTGTCCTCTATCATTCTGAGATTAGTCTCGCCATCAGTCTTCAGAACCTCTCTCACATGTAGCGACCACGTCTTGCCGAAGATGACCACTACGTCAGGCTCGGCTTTCAGCGTCTCCACGATTATGGGATCGTCCTCGACCTTCCTATCCTTCCTTCGAGTAGATGTGAAAGCTGCAAGTCTACATTTCGGCGAGTACTCTCGAGCTCTCCTTATGACTAGGCTGTCCTTAGGATTAGCAGATGGCCACCCACACTCGACTATGTCTACTCCCAGGTCGTCCAGCTCCATTATGAGCCTTATCTTGTCTTCTATTCTGAAAGATACGCCGCATGCCTGCTCGCCCTCTCTCAGAGTGCAGTCATGTATCTCAACTTCAGATAGGACAGATCCCTCCCTTCACCATGACCGCGATAGAACACTGCATAAAGCTTTTAAAACATTATGCTAGGATAGAGAAACCACTTAACAGACTTCGACATAGGTAACTTTAAGTTCCCTCACAAACGTAGATAACTGTGAACGTTCTAGTCATTCATCCACATCTGAACGTGAGAGGCGGCTCCGAGCGCCTCACGAAGATACTTCTAGACGGATTGAAAGACGTCGGAGCCGAGTACAGAGTAATCACAGCACTGTACGATGAGGAATGGTTCCGAGACCACTCTAACAGGGTAATACTACTCAGACCTGGCATGAGCCT
>JAADER010000071.1 GCA_013153275.1 Thermoproteota archaeon | reverse complement strand
TAAAAGAATTTCTAGAGAAGTTCAATACCTATCTAATAAAAAGTGATGACAAGAACCTGACTGAGAGATGAGGAAGGGCACGAGCACTGAGCCTACCTGGGATTTATAACTCAGTATGAGAGCTGAGAATTTGTTAACATGTTTTTAGTGTCTTATTTTTTCGGTTCGTAACCTCTTGTTTTTCCATATTCTTCTAAGATCTGTATAAGTTCTTTTCTTATTCCTATGAATATTCCTCCCATTTTTCCTCCTATTACGCACCCTCCTTTGTAGTTTTCTGGTACTAGTTTTAGTAGTGTTTTCGAGTATATTTTTAGTCTAAATTTCTTCGATATTATTTCTACATTCGTTCTGTGTCTTATTAAGAATCCTCCGACGATCTCCCCTCGTTTTATTCCTAGAACGTTCTCAATGTTCTCATGTTCTATATCTATATGTGTCACTCTTGCTAGTGACCAACCTTTTATGTGTATGTATATTTTTGGTCTTAGAGTCAGTGTCTTTCTTCCTATCTCTATCTCGACTTTTTCACAGTCTATCTCTATCTTTCCTGGTCCCGGACCTGTCATAGTGTTCGCCAGATGTCTATTGAGTAATGTGGTATCCTGTACATGTGTGGTAGGCCCTCGTAAGGTGACCAGAGACAGGTTACGAGTAGGCCCGCACGTACTAGTTCGAATATTGCGAGTCTTGCTCTGAAGATTGATCTAATTATTTTTCTTAGAAGATTATTTATCATTATTGAGGAGTAAAGTAGAGTATTAACGTCTCCCTCGGTTAGTGTTTCATATATGTTGAACTTTCTTATGATGTATGCGACATGTTCTGCATCTTCTGAAATGTTCTCAAGCTGAGTCTCTACTTTCTCTCTAAAGATTCTTAGAAATCTGGGGTCTGCACGTGCAATATGTTCTGAAACATCCATACTTGTCACGAGATGTAGAAGCTTTAGGTTTCTCATGAGCTCGATGACCTCATTATATTTCTGATCATCACCGTACTTTATTCGGAAACTGAGTCTGCCTCCTCCACAGCACCAGCATAATGTTGCGTAATATAATGCATCTGCCTTAAGAAGATCCTCGCTCACGAGTCTCCGGAATAGGGTTAAGAGATTCTGAAGTGACACCTCAGATATTAATACATTATCTAGCTAATATATCTGTGCCCCCTGTAGATGTTGAACGGCTTGCTCTATCACTATCGTCAGGAATCATCTTAGAGCCTCTGGCACTGATAAAACCTGGAAACACATCAAGAATGTATGATACACATATCAATCTGAGAGATTTCGTATATGGATGTACTTCAATAATTCTAACAGTTAAACAATGTATAGAAGATAGCATGAGGGGCAAGATCATGTTCGGATACTACATCTACAGGACGCTCGAGCTCTGCAAGAGTCTAGTTAACGAGAACACCTGCGCTGGAACAACTTTGATGATCATACCTCTATCAGTAGCTGTAGGATACTTACTCTCCAATGACCTACCTAAAGACGTGAAATATGTAACATATATGGCGACTAAGCTTCTCAGAGAACACTCAACCTGCAATGACACAATAATGTTCTATAGAGCCCTCAGGTTGTTTAATATAAGCTATGTGAGAAATAGAAACTTCGTGCCCTCTCTACCCAGCGTCTACGATGATAACTATCATTATTACATAATCAGAGATGGGTTAAACCTATGGAAACTCTTAAAATACTGCTCGCATATCGATATCTGTTCAAGACAGGTTATAACATTTTACGAAGATGTTTTAGAGATGTTAAGATACTTTAAGATGGAGCTACTGAAAAATGGAAACCTTGATTATACGATACTACTCACATATTACAGGACCCTGCTCAAAGTAGGTGATACAATGGTTCTGAGAGAACATTCATACAGTGCCTTCAAGATGCTACGCGACGAGGCGAGGAGACTCTACGAGCTCTGCATCAAGGACCCCTCATCATGTCTACACGAGAGCGAGATATTTCACAATAAGCTTGTCAAGGCCGGTATCAACCCTGGATCTGTTGCCGATCTTGTTGCCGTGATGCTGAGCTTGTGGAAGCTTGAGCATCAATTATCTATGATGTAGCCGCGGACCGCCCGCTCTCCCCTACCGGCCCAAAGCCCGCCATGCTTGGCCGCTACACCACCCGGCTTTCTGCTATATAGCAGAGTATTTTCTATGATTTTTAAATCCTTCCTCAGCAGCGGTGGACTTCATCAGTTTTTCAGGTCTTTCCCGAGTCATCATGAGTCACACAGATCATATCTTAGCTCAGCAGCGGCCTCAGGAAGACCTCGTCATCTGGTCTTTAGCAGACCCTTCATCACTGAGGATCTAGTCTCTATCTGGTTTATAAGGATCAGCTCGTCTCTTCCTTAATCATCGTCTCATCTCATTGACCCTTCATCACTCTTAGAAACATTAATAATCTGCCGAGATAGTTAGACATTAGTGAGTGATAAGTTATTTAAGCGTGTTGGTGTTGGAGGAACGTTCGATACTATACATGCAGGCCATATAAGGCTTATCTCCGAGGCTCTGAAGCATGGCAGGAGCGTCGTGATCGCCATTACCAGCGACGAGTTTGCTAGAAAACTTAAACCATACACGCCAAGATCTTTTCCTGAGAGGCTTGTGAGATTGAAAATTCTTGTGGAGCGTATTGCTAGAGATGAGAAGGTGAGGTTTGAGAAGCTTGAGGATAAGTATGGATCTGCCGTTAAGGATCCCGAGATGGATGCTATAGTGGTCAGTATCGAGACTCTACCAACAGCATTTGAAATAAACGAACAGAGAGTAAGAAGAGGATTACAGCCCCTCCACATACTTGTAGTACCGCTGGTGAAGGACGGTTACGGGGAGAAGTTCTCCTCAAGGATAGTTAGGAGGTTTATCGAAGAATACGGTATCTTATGAGCTCTCTGAAGTAGCTTATGAACTTGAGATACTCCTCGTTTCCCGGACCGGAGAGAAGTCTCAGACCTGTACCTAGCTCCGTCACTTTCGCGAGATCGTCACATGTTGCTAACTCACGTAGCTTTGATGTTATGTCCTCGCTATATGTGATCTCCACTCCTCCTCTACTCCATATTACGATGTTTCTCGATAGCACGCCTCTGACATTTCTATAATTCTCATATGTATAATCCTTCCTAAGACATATGCCGATCTTCTCTAGATTCTGCCTAACTCTATCAAGGTAGATGCTATAATCTATTTTTAACCTGTTCTCGTTAAGCTTCCTAAATATATTGAAAACAGCGTCTATGGTATATGCCAGATAGCTGAGATCTATATTCTTCTCGTTCTCGAGCTCTGTATGATATATGTCCCAGCACTCCTTCAAGCAGGACACAGTTATGCAGGGTATGCCTAAGGTCTCGAAGTTGAGTGTATCGAAGTATGGGACAGATTGTTCCATGTCTAGAATATTGAACTGTCTATATATATCTTCTGTAGTATACATATATGGCTTCTTACCTACAACATCAACATTTAATACAAACATTATAGTGTCTATCATCTTATTAGAGATTAAATATTCAGAAAAGCTTTTTGATCCCCATGTCCAGTACATACTCGCTAGATTTGGTACTCCGAACTCCTCTGCAGTAAAGAGAACTATTCTGACCCCTATCCTCGCACTTGTCAATATATCATCTATTAATGAGAGTACCGTCCCTACTCCTAGAGAGTTATCGAGCATTCCAGTCATCCAGTGATCGAAATGTGCGGTGATTAGCAGGTTTCGTTCTGCTTCTGTTAGAACTATCTCGATATTGTATCCTATGCTCCATCTGTAGTCCACTTCTGTCTCTATCCTCACTATTTTACCGACATGCTTTCTCAATGTCTCTCCCGTCTCTCTTGAGACTGCTATTACTGGGACCTTTATGAGAGATCCCGTGCTATATGTGTACTCCTCGTCTATGCTTACTACTACTCTTCTATGTGCGTTTACTCTATCTGCAAACACTATGCCTCCCGCTCCTCTCTGGACTGCTCTTATGAGTATGAACTTTGCATCATCTATGTCTTCTGGAAAGCTTGTTATAAGGATATCTCCCTCCTCTAAACGTTCTATGTCATCTGTTAGTCTTCCTTCAGCAGATGTAGATGACGTGTATGGGAGTGCTATGCCTTTCAGCTCTATGTTATCTATCTCTATTTTTGTTGATTTGTCATTAAATGTGATTACAGGTACTGGATGTAGATGATACGTGAGTAGTGGATTATCTATCTCCTGAAGTATCTTCACGATGAGCTCTCTCTCTTTCTGCGTTCCAGCTAGGAGATCCATATATTCTGAGCAGATTCTCGAAATCTGTAAGGCTCTCTCTACATGCGACATCTAGACCAAGCTTCTCTTTGACTCTTATAATTCTACTATGTACGTGATCGTAGGTCCTGTCTCGTAGGCAGGTCCTCATGAGTCTCATTAGGTTTATATCCTTCTTTGCAAGTATTCTAATTATGTTCATCAGTATTGTCATTCCCTCACTATTTAGCACTCCTCTCGACCAGTACTCGGAGTATGGGTCCTCGAGCATGTTGAGAAGCCTCTCGAGATATTTCAATTCTCTGTCAGTGCCCAGGCTCTCATCACGACGTCTCAGAGGCCTGCACATACATCATCTCTACCATATCTATCTATTATGCATCTCCCCGTGACCTACATGTACAAGATCCTCGAGAAGACTCTTAAAGCCTTTAACGCTAGCGATAAGTACATAGGTGACATAGCTAGAGAGCTCGAGAAGCTTGGAGTAGAGGACCTTATAGAAGATGGGAGGATAATGCTTCACACAGGCGTAAAAGTACTCGGAAAAGGACAGAACAGCGTGGTTATAACCTGCAGATATAGGGGAAGAATATGCGCATGCAAGATACTTAGACCAGACGCCTCTCGACCAGATCTCATACATGAGGCAGAAATGCTAAAGATAGCTAACAAGGCACATGTAGGACCGATATTGTATACATATTCGAGAAGGGTAATCATAATGGAGCTAATAAAAGGTATAAGTGTAGAAAGGTTTATAGAAGCGGAGGATAATGTAGAAAAAGTTAGAAAAGTAATCAGAGACGCTTTTCTTCAGGCTCACAGATTAGACATGATAGGTCTGGAGCATGGAGAGCTGACAAGACCTGAGGAGCATATAGTGGTGTCTGGGGACAGAGTGTACATAATAGATTTCGAAAGCTCAAAATATAGGGGGAGAAAAATATCCAAGAACCTGACGCAGATAGTGAACGCTCTCGTGATCGGGGGCTCGAGAGCGGCTTCACGTGTTCGGTCCATATTGAATATATATGACACGAGGAGCGTCATAGCTTTGCTGAGAGAGTACAAGAGAGAACCTTCAGGAGAGATAGTTAATAAGGTACTGGAGCTTCTTAACGTGTAGCAGAGAATGACAGAGAAGCGTGACGACGTAAAGTTCGTAGAAATTGAAACATATGTACACGCTACAGAGGACATCGACAAGGTGATAGAGGCCATAAAGGAAGTCATTCTGAGAGATGCTAAGACACCAATAATATTAGAGGTTCTCTGGGGAACCTTTGGTAACAGGATAGTAAGGGTAAAGATCTTTCTAGAAAACGAGAACGCTACAAACATCCTCAAAAGAGTTATCTGCAACCTATCCAATCTAGATAGACTGCTATCAACATTGAGAGATAGATTAGACAGGGCAGGAAACCTATTTATAAGATTGAACAAGCAGGAGCTCATAAAAGGAAAGATAGTTCTTGACGATGAGTCTGACGACATAGTGAGGATAAAAGCCAGAATAAGTAGAAGGCTACTTAAAGAAGGCTTAGAGAACCTCGTAGAGAAGATATGTGGAAAATAATTAAGAGAAAGGCAAACATTCTCATACAGATAGAGAGTAACGATGCTGAAAATGTTACTAAAATAGTTAAGATATGTGAAAAACTTGATTATGATATAATATTTGTAACATTAAGAAGCTATAATAAGTATCTAAGGATTTTAGAGAAATCCGAACCTGTCATACTGAGGAAGACGATCGTAAAGGGAACACGTAACATACCTGAGGACTTCGATATGGTGTCTGCTAGAGCTGTCAACAGGTTCGTACTGAACAAGCTTATTCGTGCTATCGAGATAGATTCTATAGTCGTCGACGTTGAGAATAGATGCGAGGTGCCTTCAAAGGATCAGTTGAAGATCATTAAGGAAGAAGGGAAGGCTGTAGAGATTCTATTGAAAATAGATAAACTACTCGATATTAAGTATCTACGGTCTCTTGAGACTTTTCTTAATCAATGTGTTAAGTGTGGAGTTACCTTTTTCCTGTATGTTCCTGTGAGAGACGCTTATGATGTTAAGTGTCCATACGACGTCTACAGCGTTGTAGAGCTTCTATGTAATGCTGACAGTAGGTTCATAGGCGAGCTCAAGGTAAGACAGCTCCAGTTTCTCTCAGATCTCTTCTATCGTAGAGGGCTCGAGCTCAGGTTACTGTCCTGAGAGAGTATATGAGGTAGTGATCTTGCTTGTGCTCTAGCTTTACGTATGGTTCCTGTAACAGATATCGTTATGGTGGCAACCTTCCTATTATCTATCTTGCTAACCGTCAGTATGGCATATCTCGCATATTTCAAGTATCTTGTTGGTACTCTAAGAATGATTCTGTTCTTTATTCTATCAGCTATGATTAGTCTGCCCTTTATTAGTCCTATGCCGACCATGGTCTCAAATGTTTTTGATATTTTTTCAACTACTTTGTCTAGTAGTTCCTCTGGATATACCTCCACTACTATGTAGCGTGCCACCTTTAGGCTTATATATTACTAGAGAGATGTTAAATATGTTACGCAATGTGTGTAAGAATCGGAATATTATATATTAAAGGATCAATGCCTCTATATGAGAACTTTGGAAACCTTCCAAACTATATAGTACGTAAATGCGATGACATATATAGATGCGACATGTTGATAGTACCTCCAGGATACATAGTAGAGACATGTCTCTTCTCAGAGTTCTCTAAACATATAATTAGCTATTATGAGAAGGGAGGCCTCATAGTTGGAGTATGTTCAGGTTTTCAGCTACTATCTAGATCGGTGATGACTAGAATCCGCACTATAGACTGTCTCGGGATCCTTGACGTGACGTTTTCTCCTTTAATATGCACAGATGTCACATATATAGATATTCTACAGGACATATGGATGTTCAAAGGCGTCAGAAAGATAAGAGCATTTCATGCTCACACGTTCGCACCATCGTTCACAGGTCGCGTGAAGATAGTTGGAGTATCGAGGCCAGACAGAGTGAACTATTTTGAGAGAGGTAGACCAATAATAGCGATAGTATCTGATAAAGAGGAGCGATGCATAGGAATACTACCACACTCGGTCCTCGACAATACCGAGATTGTGAAAAACATATGTGAGAAGCTTGGTATAAAAGATATAGACAAGCATAGAGAGGCTAATCGCGAGCTTGTTCGTGAGATAAGGTCAGAGCTTGGGGTATGTACTGGAATGCACGTGAGAGAACGGGAGCACCCCTGTAAGATCGTTCTGTGCGTTACGTCCACTATGACGAGTGATGGAAAGACATTCATAACTACAGGACTGTCATCTGTTTTAAGAATGAGAGGCCTTAGAGTATATGTTCTCAAGCTTGGAGGGGATGTTAGAGATGTTCACCCATCACTATACATGATTAAGGAGCCAGTTAAAGAATATACTACGATCAAGATTAGAGGACGCTCAAGAACATATGGGTGGTCCGATCCTGATATCGCGATCAGGAAAGCGCTCTCAGAGCATGATGTGATAATAGTTGAGGGAGTCATGGGTATACTGACAGGAGAGAGCTATAGAAGAGACGACACTGACGATATATTTTCGACACTGCACTTCTTAGAGAGATACCATGTTCCTCACATCCTTGTTCTATCTCCAACAATGGGAGGAATAGAGGACGCTTATGTGAGATTACGTGCATATCTAGAGTACTTGAATACCCACGATGCTCTACCGGTTGCTGTGATACTTAACAGATGTTACGATGTTGAGTCTCCGTATCTCGAGAAGATGTACGAGATATGCATGAAGTATGGAGTATCGTTCTACGTAGTTCCAGAGGACAGGAGACTTCCTAGAGAGTCTCACCCTGAGATCGACCTAGATGTCGATAGGTACTCCATGTGTGCGCTCGAGCTTGTGAACAAGTATGTCGATATCGATGATATTTTAAATAAATGTGTAAGATATTTGAAACGTTTCGACTCAGTAACCATGGAGGGAAAACTCAAAAATGAAGAAAGCATCAGGTCTAAGGAATGAGTTCAATAGAGTTAGACGAAAAAGACTGGCAGATACTTAGGACTCTAAGCAGAAATGCTAGAGTACCATTTGCAGAGCTTGCAAGAAGCCTAGGACTTAGCGATGTAGCTGTTCTAAAACGTGTGAAGAGGTTAGAACAGGCCGGTATCATAAAGGGATACACTATCATTATAGACTACACTAAGCTCGGTTTAAGACTCATGTCGCTGACTGGGATAGATGTCGAACCGGAGCACCTGTTCGCGATAGCGGAGAGGTTGAAAAGCATGGAGAACATAAAGTACGTCGCCATAACCTCCGGCGATCATAACATTATGGTTAAAATTGTTGCTAAAGATCAAAACGAACTTATGAAAATGCATGAAGAAATATCAAAAATGCCTGGAGTAAGGAGAGTCTGTCCATCTATCGTGCTTGAAGTCCTAAAGGAGGAGTATCTCTAATAACTAGTTTCTTCAGTAGAGCCAGGACTCTCTCTTAATCATGAACCTGAGAACAAAGTCTCTAGCGGGCTCGGGAACCTGTGCTAGATCCTCTACATTTCTGATTATTAATATCTTAACATTGTTACATATTCTCCTCAAGTGTTTAGGAGCGATCTGACAGAGCTGGGCTCTGATAAGTTTCTCAGCAGTATTATATTTCCTACGTTTTATCACTACAGCCCTCTCACCAATTACATACGGACCAACACTCTCATGATCGTTAACGTACTTCTCTATGAAATTCAACACGTTGTCACTATATACTGGAGGTCCTCTATGAAGCTCATATTCAGGTAATGTCTCTCTTTCTAAGGTTAGAGCTATCACTATAATGTTTCTCTCGTCTGTCCATGCTGACGAGTCATATATCTTGTACTCATATCTCTCAAACGTGTTACACAGGCTTCTACAGAGTCTCTTTGCTTCCCCCCACACGGTCTCTGGTGGCAGGTTCTCTATGTATGGAAAGATTATGAGTACTGTAGGAGGTAATAGTCTACCCTTTAGTAATTCTGTGCTAGGTCTCTCGTTACTATACTCGAAGAATCTTATGCTAGGCTTATTTAAGAATATTTTTCCAGCAAGTATGAGCTTGCTCATTGAGTGAAGCGAGACTGCTGCAGCAGCATTTCTCATAGGATCTACAGGATCAATGACCACTAGAGGACTGTCCTTGAAGAGCGTCCTCACTTTTCTTAGATCTGTATGATGTTTCTCTATGTCTATCACTGTCTTTCCAGGTCTCCACTTGTCAGCAACCTCATGTATGAGCTCTCTGAATGATCCATAATATATTGTGAGAAGCTCTGCTAGATATCCTGAGAATCCTTCGACCTTTATTTCTGCACCATATATACCAACTACCTTCAGAAATCTCTTAAATAGTCTAATCTCGGTCTTAAGCTCTGGTTTCTGAGCCAGTTTAGAGAGCACGTACCTTGTATGGAGAGGCGTTCTATCGGCAGCTGTCAGAGGTTTCTCTCCTGGCTCTATCCTGTAACATGGTACTATATCTATCTCGTAGCTCTCGATTATGTATTGAATATATGGGTGCTGAGCGTACTTGAGCCTCCACTCGATGCCGCTG
This sequence comes from Thermoproteota archaeon, assembly GCA_013153275.1. Classification (GTDB taxonomy): domain Archaea; phylum Thermoproteota; class Thermoprotei; order Thermoproteales; family Thermocladiaceae; genus JAADER01. The sequence goes on along the minus strand of JAADER010000071.1, from coordinate 10,589 downwards.
TCCTGGGCAATCTCTATAAGAATCTTCACTAGGCTTCTCAGGGTCTCGTATGGATGCTCTTTGGACAATATTATGAATATGTCTATATCTCTGTTTTCTGGAAGCCAAGTATCCTTCGCTAGGCTTCCCTGAAGAGAAACCTCAAAATTGGTTAGACCTCTCTCTTTAAGTCCATTCTCAACGACTTCAATGACCTTCCTAGCCACAGATATTCTTCTCTCTCGCTCCTCCGGTGAAGGCTCTACGAGGCGCCTAGCCTTCTCTATTACCTCGTCTAGAGTCATGAGAGGTCAACTTGAAGTAGATCGCTATATATTGGTCCTCTCGGTGTGAGCACGCTTCTCTTCAGTTTTATGCAAGAGACTTCCTGATCTCCAAAGTCGAGATCTCTATACTTCTCTATTATCGACGTTATGTACTGCCTGTTTCTGGGTGATCTGACCCGGGCTATTGTCAGATGAGGTGTGAACTCCTTATTATCCTTTATGCCGTACTTTCCTACAAGTCTCTCAACGATCTCATGAAGCTCTGAAAGCTCCCTAGATCCTTCCGTAACTCCAGCCCATATCACTCTCGGATTTGCTGGAGATGGGAAAGCGCCCAGGCCCTTTATTCTCATTCTAAATTTCTGAAATGTGACGGTCCTAAGCTTGTTCATGATCTCGTTAACTGTTGCTTGAGGAACCTCGCCTATGAATCTGAGCGTGATATGTAGGTTCTCTATCTCTACAGGCTTTATATCGACTCCACCTCTGAGAAGCTCCTTCTGTATGTTCTCGATAGTCCTCTTTATCTTGTCATCTGTTATCTCTACAGCTACAAAGACTCTAAGCAGATTCATCTTGACTCACTCTGCTGAGTCTTACTTAAAATCCATTTCGAGAATAGCTCACACTTGGCGGGATCGAGATGTTTAGCCTTGCCACAGTACTCGAGATAGGGACAGTAGAGGCAGGGTAATGTGACTAGCACTCTCTCTGCAGGGTTGAGCTCCTCGAACCTGAGAGTATAGTCCACCTCTAGAACTTCCTTCTTTCCAGGCGTTGTAGCTCTAATATATTCCTCGATCACCTTTCTTCCCTCTGGAGTGAGCTTTACGAGATACTGAGCTCTCCTGGAGTCACTTATCTTCTCTCTCACTACTAGACCACGCTTCTCGAGCTTCAGAAGGTGAGGAAGGCCTGTCTTTCCGTCAACGTTTATCGCTTTCCAGAGGTTTCTCTGTATGTATGATCCACCAGACTTGTACAGTTGCATGAGGATCTTCAGCTCTATCTCGGATAGCTGGTCGCTATGCTGATTGCTCATTTGATAGAGATCTCACGGATCCTCTAAATAATGATTCCTAGGTCAGTGCCGGCCCGGCAGTCTTCATCTGTCAAAACTGTGGGGGCAGGAGATCATCATCCCTGTCTCTCATAGTACTCTTCTAGTATGTTGTCTAGGTAGCTAATAAGCTTAGATACGTCCATCTTAAGTATCTCGAACTCTCCTAGCCTACGTACGATAGGAAGCTTTATTAAGCCTCCCACTCTCTTCTTATCATACTCTATCTTTCGTAAAACTTCTTTCTTCTCAACGAATCTAGGTATCCTACTAGGAAGACCCGTCTTCGAGGATATCTCAACAAGCTTCTCCCATACAGACCTGTCAGTATATCCAAGCCTGATCCCGAGATCAGACTCCACGATCATACCTATCATGACACACTCACCATGTGTCAGAGCCCCCCTAGCCGAGGCCTCTATACCGTGACCAACAGTGTGCCCATAGTTAAGTATCTGTCGCACGTCCCTCTCCTCTCTCTCGTCGAGATGTACTATCCATGCTTTACACTCTACAGAAAGCTTCACTAGACTGATTAATGTGTCTCTATCCTTCTCAAATATCTTATCGACATCAGATTCAACAATCTTCACTATTGTGGGATTTATAGTGATCCCATACTTCACGACCTCTGCAAGACCTGACCTAAGCTCCCTCTCTGGCAGAGAATCTATGAATCGGAGATCCTCGAGAACAAGCTTAGGCTGGTAGAACGTTCCGAGAACGTTCTTTATCTCGAACAGGTTCACAGCGTTCTTTCCCCCTATAGATGAGTCAACCATTGAGAGCAGCGTCGTTGGAACTAGAACGAGAGGAAGACCTCTAAGATATATTGACGATAGGAAGCCAACGAGATCTCCTAGCGCTCCTCCTCCAACTCCAACTATCAGTGTTGCTCTTGTTGCCTGTATTTCATGGAGATAACGTACGTACTTGAGAACGAAATCTAGAGACTTCGCGACCTCTCCAGAAGGTACCTCAACTATGTATGTCGGATACTTCTCTCTGAACGATTCTACAAGCCTAGTAAATATGTCGAGCTTGTTCACAGGTTCCTGAACAAATATGACGACCTTGTCCACGGGGGCCTTGATCTCGTTCTCAACTATATCGCAGGCGTTATCAAGCACGTCCTCGCCTATAATTACAGGGTACTCTGGAGAGTATGTCGGCTTAACTATTACCTTCTCTATTCTCTTCACAGGAGATACCTAGGTTATCTTATTTACGAGGAGGTTGTTAAGCTCTTCGAAAAGCTGCTTCAGTTTCTCTGTACGATCTCTAAAGTTGTATCTGACAGCCTTCACTAAGGCCTTAAATATCCTTGTCCTGAGCTTCCTAGCATACTCGTTGCCCTGTAGCTTCACTGCTCTCATCTTAGCCTTCATTATGAAGTCCTCTGCCTCCTTTATGACCTCCTCTATCTCGGCCTTCGCCTCTAGAGCCTCTAATGCATCTTCAACACCGTCCTCTGAGTCACCGTCGCTTGATCTCGTTGCCTTCACTACATTAATGTTTAGGTAGATAGGTGGAGCAAGTACCTTAGGATCCGGCTTAACTATCTTGTACTTACCCATCAGGAATCCTGCGATTATGTACCTTACCAGCTCTGACACGCCGTGAAGACCCTCCTTCTCGGCTAGCTTCAGTAGAGCTTCCTTGACTGATCTATGGACTCTCACAGATATCACAGTACCATCCTTCTCGGGAGCCTTGAACAGGTCCTCGAACTTTAGCTTCATTCCCTCAACATCGATTACCTGTGGGATCTCCATCAGTATATAGTTTTGTCAGCTTATAAATACCTCGATTTCCTAAAATAAGTCTACTATATGTAGACGTAGATTAGAGTAGAGCAAGGTCTTGAGGAGAGCTCCCTTGTCCCCGAATACCGAGTCTACAGCTCTATCAACACTTTTGAACAAGCTTCTCAGTATTCTGAGCGATCTCTCTAGGGCTAATTCACGGCTCAGCCCTTTTCTCAGATATATCTGTACTATGTTTATGTTCTCTCTTTCTCCGTCCAGGAAGTCCATTATGTCATCCCTAACCTGGTACAATATTCCTAAGAGTCTTCCGAGCATCCTCACTTTCAGTATATTGTTTTCAGAAGCTTCTGATAGGTACGCTCCTATGACCATTGACGCCTCTATTAGAGATGCAGTCTTCTTACGTATGATTGAGAAATATTTCTCGATGCTTATCGTATCTGAGCTATCTCTGAGCTCCAGCTCTAAAGCCTCTCCGTCTGCTAGATCTAATGCCACTCTTGCTATCTCTACAGGAACCTTGTCTACCCCCGTGAGAACGCTGTACTCTACAGCCTTAGCTATGAACACGTTGCTTGCAAGTATTGAGAAGTAGTCGCCAAATAATGCTCTTGGTGTAAGTACTCCCCTTCTCTCTTTATGAGAGTCGAACACATCGTCCTGAAGTAGTGAGGCTATATGTACGCACTCTACTGCGACCGCTGCTTTCACAGCCTTCTCAAGATCTCCGTTAAGTATGTAACATGTCAGTAGTAGGAGTATGGGTCTTATGAGCTTGCCCTTATTCTTAATATAGTGTAGAGTAGACATATATAACTTGTCTGACAAGTATCTTATACGACAGATCTCGAGTAGGTTATGAATGACCTTGTCCAGCGCGCTCTGTACCTCGAGGGGGAGACAGAGATTCACGACTTACTTAACCTCCCTAATGCTGGAGAATTTAAATGATGCCACTAGACTATCGATGCATGAGATAAATATACGACACATTGGAGGTACATGTCCAAGCATGAGGTCTCGCAGAATCCTTCTGAAGAAGGGCAACACGATGCGGTTGCGAGCAACGTCTCTCTTGAGCTTCTCAAAGAGCAATGGGTCAGAGAGATACTTGTCGAGCATCTTCCTGATCTCAACAAGCCTTGCAAAGTAGCTTCCAAATGTCGAGAGCACTCTACTGTTGAAGCGGCGAACGTCAAGGTCAGAATCTAATGCGAGGACTGCACTAGCAACTGCCGGGTTTATCCCAGCACCATTAGTAGGCACGACAAACCCTCCAGCGTCACCTAGATAGAGGACTCTACTATCTCTCGACACTATGACACCATCAACAGGAAGAGTCTTTGAGAGAGGCCTAGATAGAGCCTTGAGGTTGAATCTTCTCAGAAACTCTTCAAGGCAGGTACGTGCATAGGCTAGGTTGTCTGTTAGGAATCCTATGCCAACGTTAGCGAGGTCTCCCGCCTTAGGAAAGACCCATGCATAACCTCCAGGACATATCTTAGGGTCGATCACTATATATGGATCAGTATACGTTTCAAACATCTCTGCAGTACATGAGATACAGGTAAGATACCTATACTCATAATTAGAAAGTAGTCTCCAGATATCAGAAGTATAGAACACAGAAGGAAAAGAGTCACAGGCAGCAACTACGTCAGCATCTATCTGAGCTCTAGCCCCATCCCTAGACCTGACGTAGACCCTCACTCTGTCTTTAAGCCTCTCGAACCTGTAGACAGAGTATCCCAACATCATCTCACAGCGATCTTCAGAGCGCTCTATGAGCGTTCTTATTAGAAGACCTTTATCTATCATATAGAACTTGAAACTAAATCCAAGCTCCACCTCGCCTATCTGTATCATCATTCTATTAAAAGTCTTCAGAATCTTAGTATTGCTCATTATAATATTCTGAGACTCGAGAAGACTACGATACACGTTGTGAGGGACCTTCCCCTTCAAGCACGTTACCTCAGGCACAAGCTCACCACAGACCACGTGGGACCAAGGGGAAAAACGTACATCACAAGCAGTAACCTGTATATCGCTGATGGAGCTCCTCTTTATCAGGTAAAGTAGGGCTGATCCTGCAATGCCTAGTCCTGCTATCAGCAGCTTTCTCACGGCTATCTTGTACTAAGATCAGACTGCCCTATATTTATCGATATCTACTTTAATCACTTTACCTTCCTTAACCAGTCTAGTTAGCTGAGCTTTAACGACACTAATACGTTCCTCATTAACTGCTTTAGCAATCTCCTCCACAGTGAACTCTCTTCCCCGGTTCCTGACAAGAAACTCATATATCTTGCTTTTAAGTCCCTCCATACATGTACCTTCATATTAAGCTGATATTAATAAGTTAATCACTCAGAAAAATAGTAGAGCACAGAGTGATACAGATTAAACTTGACAGAAGTCAGAACTCGCCTGACACAAAAATGATGAGGAGAAGACCTCTCAGAGAGGCTGTATTAAGTATATTTTTTAGGACTTTAGCATCACTATCGAGAATAGTAAACATAATATTCATACCGAGATACTTGTCAAGGGAGTTCTATGGACTTTACGGATTCTACATGTCGAGATTTGTAACAATATTAACATCATTACAATATGTTGCGAAGTTCTGGACATACAGAGAGGAGTCATATGGAATGAAGGTCGTTAAAGCAGGTCTGAAGGCTAGCGCAATCACTAGCGTGATATCGTACGTTATCTCTCTCTTTGTTCTAACCTTTGTATATAACGTACCTATGGGCTTGAGTATGCTCATATCAGTGCTTGGATCACTATATGTGATATATGATTACCTGACAGTGATACCGAACGTCTATAAGCCTCACGTGACGCAGCTGTCCTTTCTGATACTGAGGGCAGGACAGGCGACGCTGATCGTGGGGCTGGTTCTCTTCAAGATACTGAACATAGAGACTCTCCTAGAATGTGTGATACTATGTTATATAATATCGATAGTATTTCTTTTCATTCATTTTAAAGATATTATAAAACAGGAGGGAGAGAGACTGCTGAGCTGCCTGAGAAGGTGGCTCAGAAAGTTCTACGTGCCTACTGTGGAGTCCATCGCAGGTCTCATATATGGTCTCGATGCTCTATACATAACGTACATCATAGGTTTCAACTATGTTTCCGGCTTCTTTCTAGCATTATCGATAGTATACAACATATATAGCATCTGTGGGGCAGCGTCGCAGGGACTAACCTCGTACCTTCTCATGACGAGAGATATTGAGAGAGGTAGGATATATACCTATGTGACTCTTATAGCTGCAGTGCCCTCGTATATATTTCTATTTCTTTATCCATGGTACGTGATCGCGCTCTATGGGCACAAGTATGTTGCGTACATGAAGACTCTCGAGATAATGTCCATATATGGTTGCTTGACAACGTTGCTGGGGCTTCTCATATCTCTTGGATCTGGAGTAGACGTGAGAGACGTAGAGACATCATCGTTCAGAGAATTGAAAGATACCGTGGTTTTCAGGACAAGGTTTGTTAGACTAATCGTAGCGATAATATACACGCCAGCTATAATAGTAACAGCATGGTACCTCCACGCATTAGCATTAAGTCCAATAACCATAATCGAGGTATGGTCACTAGCAATGATAATTAGAGCACTAGCTGAGAACATAGCTCAATACCTCTACGCTATAAGGAGAGCAGTAAGTCCAAGAGACCTATGGAGAACAATACTCAGACCTCTGACTATAGCAACTATCTCTGGAGTAGTATCCGCAATCTTGCTCAACTGGTACGAGAGATCAGTAAACATCAGTCAGATATTTAACATGAGACTAATATATCTGCTACCGCTAATATGTGAGAAGTACCTAGCATTTATAGTACTTTCTACCCTGATCAGTGTACTCATAGATAGAGACCTCAGAAACATAGCAAGGATGATTATCCTACGAGCAACAAGGCGTATAAGTTAAAAGACTCTCAGAAACATAGGTTAGGAGCACGTGGCAAGAACGTTTATAGTTCTATCAGAGAACTTGAAGAACATTCTGAACATTATCGAGAACACTGTGAGTATTTTAAGCAAGATTGCTGAGCTAGATGTTAGGCTTAACGTAGTTTATGAAGATAATTTTTGTGCTATAGGGTACATATATGTAGGGGATTTTTCAAGCATATATCCTCTCAACATATATGAGAGAGATAGTACAATAATGATATTGGAAGGATATCTCTATGATACTGATAGGAAGAATATTGAGAGCATATTACAGAATACGTCTACTATCAATCAACTAAGGATTTTGAGAGACGCAGATGGTGAGTACTCTATTGCTGTAGTGAATCCTCAGAAAAGAGAGATAAGGATTCTAGTTGATAGATTCTCTACACTTGGATATTATTACACTATATCGAGATCCTCTATAGTTATTTCTAGAATTCCTATAATATGTGCGTCCTCTCTTACAAACTGCGAAGTTGATCGACAGTGGCTCATCGAGAGACTCGCTTTCGGTTATCACTGTACGAATACGTTTATTTTTAGAGGAATGTTCAGAACTATGCCAGCATCTCTCACGAAGATTAGCTACGGGAACCTGACTGTAGACTCTATCCAGTGGTGTCCAAGATATGATGAGTTCTACGATGAGTATAGACCTGAGAAGCTTGCCGAGCATCTTGTAAGCTCATGTGTGAGAAGGCTGCTTAAGCTTAGCGAGAGCAGAGGTATCAGGAAGGTTATCGTGAGGCTGAGCGGTGGTCTTGACTCTAGGATAGTTGCAGCAGCGATCGCGAGAGCTCTTGAAAGATTAAGGAGTGACATAATAGTTGAAGCATATACGCATAAGTTCTCTACTACGGACGAGGAGGAGGTGAGGATAGCGATGAACGTAAGTGAGATACTGGGTCTCAATCATGATGTTAGGATAATAAGAGATAGAGTAGGGAGACTAGGCGAGTTCTATATAGGCCATGTTAGAGAAATGCTTAAGCTTCCACGCTTTCATGAGCAGGAACCAGGAACTGTCGAGGCATATGGCACCGGAGGGGACAAGGTCCTGAAACCTCTAGGAAGGCTCGGGACAGAGGTTCCACTAGAGACTGAGAGTGCTGTAGACTGGATATGCTCCAGATATAGTGTGCTGAATCCTAGCGAGATCTCAAGAATAGTCGACTCTACTGAGGAGAACGTGAGAGAGACTCTGAGAAGGACTCTTGCAAGTTATCCTGAAAGAGATGGGAGAGGGATACTGTTAAGATATCTCGTTGAGGCTAGGCTCTGTAACTGGCTGATAAACGACGACTATACATGGTACACATGGCATGTTGATCTCCACCTATCGATGCCCTATTTTGAGGATGCTCTTCACCTAGATCCAAAATACAAGGAGTACTTCAGAGTCTGCAGAGACGTCATAGAGGCCCTGGATAAGAGACTTCTCAATGTGAAGTACTACAACATAGGATGCTCCCTCAGCGGACCCCTGAGAATAAAGGTACCAACATCCTTTCTTCTTAAAGCAGCAAAAAAGATAATTAGAGGTCAGAGAGGTTCTGTAGTTCCTACAGGAGAACTGAAAAGAATATTAGAGACGAAGCTCGAGCTTTTTGACGGCTTCATAGAGAAGACAAGTAATATACTGGAGATAGACAAGAGAAGGCTTCTATCAAACGTTAAGAGATATATCGAAAGGTCTTCAGCTTCGACACAACATTACTTGAAGGCTAGTAACATTATAGATACGCTCAGCCTTGTAGGTGCGTATCTTGAGGTGCTCTCTATGTTAAGATGATCTCCTTCTTCTCTTTGACATTGCTATGAACCAGTTCAGGTTAAGAGCAAAATGTATGACACATATCCCGAAGAGTATTAGAGCTGTGTATAGGTGTATTGTTCTGACAACCTCTCTGTAGGGATGAGAGGCTGCGCCACGGTACTGTGCCTTGATCACGTTATGAGAGTACCATAACATTATTCCTGTAACCAGAACTATTATGCCTAGAACTATCATGATTATGGTCAGGACATAGTTCACCTCGGCCTTGTTCATATGTTAGAGCGTTAGAGAAACTTCTAAAATATCTATCGTACACGTACTCTCGAGAGTAGAAGTATCACATGGTAAGCTTTTTCAGATAGGTCAGGTATATATTGCCGTGGACTCGCATCTTATTGATAATCTAGTTCTCCTCGCAGCGACTCATCGATGGGTAGCTACTGAGGATCTCTCACAGCTCTATGTCGACCCTTCTCAGACCTATCCTCAAGTATTTAAGCTCTCTCCCTCCGTATCTGAGGTCTTTATCTTTCAGACCTGTCATAGAGTAGAGTACTACATATATGTTAAGAGTCGTCTCGATGTTGATAATATTATATCACTATTCTTTGAGAGAATATATAACGATAGACTGTCAAGACACTTCAGAACCTTCACAGGAGAGGAAGCTGTGAGGCATCTACTTAGGGTCGCAGCTGGGCTCGAGTCTGCGATAATTGGAGAGAACGACGTTCTGGGTCAGCTTGAGAGAGCGTACGATAATGCGCTAAGGAATAGGTATGTTAGAGATGTTCTCAAGTTCGTGATAGAGAGGAGCATAAGATTTGGAAAGCACGTAAGAACAGTGACCGGGATCTCGAAGGGAGTACATGGATATGGGTCACTTTCCGTAAGAATAATAGAGAGACTCTACGGCCGACTTAACAACATATCGATACTCGTAGTTGGAGCAGGTGACCTAGGTACAACAATAGTAAAAGAGCTTAAAGAAAGAGGAGCAGAAAACATAATACTACTTAACAGAACAATAGAGAGAGCAGAACAGATATGCAGAGAAATCAACTGTAGATACGATAAACTCACAAGCGAGAACCTTATCAAGTATCTTGAGAACGTTGACGTCGCAATAATGGCGATAAGCTCTGACAAGCCTATCCTAACCCGAGATATGCTGAAAAGAGTACGAAGAAAACCTCTGATAATAGATCTAGGCGTTCCCAGGCTAGTCGAGAAAGAGGTAGATGCACCAGTAATATATTTTGATGATCTCACAAGGCTAGCAGAGAGATATAACAGAGAGAAGATTCACGAGATCAGAAAAGTTGAGCAACTTCTCGAGGAGGAACTTAAGAACATGCTTAACGAGCTAGAGAAGAGAGAACTCAAGAAGCTGGTAGGAAGATATATAGAATTCTCATACAATATAGCGAGAAGAGAGCTTGAAAAAGCAGCAGAGAAGAAAGTAATAGATCCTGAAAACGTTGAGAAGCTTGACATAGTTATCAGAAGCATAGTATCGAAGCTTGTAAGACCGATAATAAAAACAATAGAAGAGAGAGAAGAAGATCAGAAAATGAGAGAACTACTAAGAAAGATAATAGACAACATAGAGAAAGAGTTCCCAGACATATCGTAGAAATCGATAAATTCGGGAACAGAATGATAGATATGGGAGTGATGAGAATGGTAGCCTCAGAACAGTGACGACGGTCCAAAGCGCTGA
>JAADER010000018.1 GCA_013153275.1 Thermoproteota archaeon | reverse complement strand
GGCCAGTCTATCCCTATATCTGGGTCATTCCATATTATTCCACGTTCATGTTCGGGAGAATACTCCTTAGTTACTAGATAGACAACTGTACTATCATCAAGCGCTTGGAAGCCAAATGCGAAGCCAGGCGGTACCCATAGCAGTCTCGGCTCCTCACTGGAGAGGATTACTGCAACATGCTTTCCAAACCACGGTGATCCACGTCTAATATCTACAGCAACAGCATATACCCTACCTTTAACAACTGTGAAAAGCTTACCCTGCTCCATTGGACGAAGCTGGTAATGTAGTCCACGAACAACACCACGCTTAGAATAGCTCATGTTTACCTGCACAATATCGACATAGACGTTGTTAGCCCAGAAATCAGTCCTCTTATATAGCTCCATAAAGAAACCACGAGCATCAGGAAACATGACAGGCTCCACCAACACAACATCAGGAATATCTAACCTCCGAAACAACTTAAAAGGCATATCAGTCTACCCTATACCTCTCTAACAGCTCTTTTTCAATCTTTTCCCACTCATGAAGAGCAGTCTTGTACATTAACACGTATTTAAGAACCTTACGAGCACCGTATCTCACAATTGGTACTCTACTAAGATCAATCCTCATACCATACTCCCTCATGACCTTCCTATAGAGCACGAGGCCATCATACAGCGAGCGAACAATGAGCAGAGGATTCAATCCTCCCCTCGATCTCAGTCCTCTGAGAAACCTCCGAAGACAGTACTTAAATGCTGCTAAGAGAAGTATAGGCTTGTACGGTGTCCTGTAAGTAAGGATCTTCGCAATATAGTTGCGACTTGTAATGTAGTCAGCTAATCTCACACCCCCCTTGAAGGTTAGAGACTCAAAATGCTTACAGGAGAGAACTGGGACGGCAACCATCCTGTAGCCCATGCTCCACGCTCTGAGACCGATGAGATCATCGTCCCAGTATCCAAACACAAATCTTGGAAATATATCGCCATTTCTTAAAGATATTCTTCTGAGTACATTAACGTTATAGAGAGCATAGGCTCCCTGTACATAGGTAACATATATGCTATGCTTAGGAGCACAAGAGAGAGGTCTACCTCGCAGAAAATGAATAACGTTCAACGTCTCGTCTATATATACACCATAGTTATATATCAAACCTGAATCACCATGCTCCATAATGCCCTGTAGACCACAGAGCCTAGGTATCTGCTCACAGTACTCAACCATGTGACGTACGCTCTCAGGAAATGCCACAGCATCATTATTCATGAAGAGAACATAACTATACTCTCCACAGCAAATATATACTCTCCACACGAGGTTCATAGCGCCAGCGAATCCTAGATTCCTACTCATCCTCACTATTCTGCAACGACTACTTAATCCTTGTCTTGACCTCACAAAGTCTAATATTTTCTCGAAACTCCCATCCGTGGATCCATTATCTATTATATATATGGTGTAATTATCATAGTCAAGTTCGTGAAGAGATTGAAGCGACCTATAGATGATATCTATAAATTTCATACTATTATAGTTAAGCCACAGTATGGCGACCTTTCTCATGACTTAGACTCAGAGACACTTAATTAGAGGACTCTATTAACACTTATCTGAGAAATGCTTCTACTGAACACTTACAGACTAGTTGAGCTAAGTGTGACTCTACACAATATTGCCAGAATTTTGAGCAGGACGTTCAAGATTAACTCTACCTTCCGGTTCGTGAGATCTATAGACTTGACGAAGTCTCTATTAAAGATCTATCTGAACAGATCAAGACATGGGAAACTCGTGCACGATCTCTACAGTAAGATTCTGAAAGATCTGAGAGAGTTCCCCATAGAGAACGTGCTCTGTAACCTGCTAACATATGATATATATGATGAGATTTCCGAGCCACCTTTAGACAGAGAAAGACAGTATATAGCGGTAGATCCACACATGTTCTCTTACCTTCATAACGCTGGTCTAAACGTCAAATATGGTATTGATATCCTTCTACAGAAGCTAAGTTACCCAATATTGAGAAACAGAACAGCTAAAGTAGCAATACTACATCCATGCCATGTCAGGAACAACATCATGCTGGAACGATACGTCTCACTGGTAGAGAACATTCTTGAGAGATCCGGCATGGAGATCGTGCATGACATATTTGTCGATAACTCAGCATCATGCTGTGGATCATTCTCCTGGCTGATGAACTATAAACTCTTCTCTAGAGTCTCTCAAAAATGTATCTCTAGAATTATTAATGATCGCAAAGTAGATATCATAGTCACGTACTGCCCTTTCTGTTACATAAATATTAGACATTTATCATCATATATGAGATGTCTAGATAATGTAGAAATTTTAGACATTCACGAGATGTTGAGCCTCTCTAATGTGGAGAGATATCAGTGATAACATACTGAGGAGATCGATCGAGAGAGTTCTTAATATTCTGAGAAGTGGTTACTATGATTATATTAACGAGATTACAAAAGTCGTAAGAGAAGTTAAGAGAGATGTCATCGAGAAGCTTGACAGTTACGTTAGTACTTTCATTGAATCGGCGTCAAAGAGAGAAATTGAGGTTCACTTAGCAGAGACAAGAGATGATGTATATAGTATTCTGAGGAGGATAGTCAGCCCAGGAAGCCTTGCCGTCCTTTCAAAGTCTATGGTGTGTGAGGAACTTAAAATTAGAAAATTCCTCATAAATGATGTACATTGCGAGGTATGGGAGACCGATATCGGAGAGCTCATTCTACAGATAACTGACGAGGTCCCAAGCCATATCACTGCACCCTCTCTTCATGTAAGCAGAGACAGGATAATAGAGGCTTTAAAAAAGGTGACTAGAGAGGAGTTCTCTAGCGATCCAGAGGAGATAGTTAAGGTTATAAGAAGGTTTCTAAGAGACAAGTATGTACGTGCAGATGTTGGGATCACGGGAGCAAATGCGCTAGCAGCAGACACAGGATCAGTACTCATAGTCGAGAATGAGGGCAACGCTCGCCTTGTATCATCGCTTCCTCGAGTTCACATAGTGATCACAGGAGTTGAGAAGATCATGCCAACGATACTGCACGCATTCTTAACATGTATAGTACAGTGTTCATATGCTGGCTCGTTCCCATCAGCATACATAAACATTATAAGTGGTAGAAGCTACACCACAGACATAGAGCGCATACGTGTGAGCCCTGCACAAGGACCCGAGAGAGTACATATAGTACTTGTAGATAACGGTAGAACCAGAGCAAGAGAAGACAAAACACTGAAGGAGGCTCTCACATGTGTGAGATGTGGGAGATGTCTGATTCACTGTCCAGTTTATCAGTCGGTTGGTCCTGGGTATGGGGAGCCACCATATATAGGCCCTATGGGAGTAATGTGGACTGCAGTGACTAGAGGTATAGATTATGCAGCAAAGTATGCAGATATGTGTTTAGGATGTGGAAACTGTAGTAAGAACTGTCCAATGGGTATAGATATACGAAGAGTTATCGCATATATCAGGAGGGCGTTGAGGCAATGATCACATATGTTATCTATGTACTCTATATGTGAGGATTCATATATTATGGAGGTCACACTTTTAAAGATTGGACTCGTCTTATCTATGTATATCGCTCACATATGTGTAGACATGATGGCATTGTCTTTCGAATAATGTTTATCTTTAAGTTATCTACCTATATGTAGTGTCATGTTGCTGACATTATCGAGAGACACGCTTGATATAGTCTTCTTAGTTGTATCTTTGATTCTTATTCTCTTTCTTGTTCTTAGTATATGTATTAGACGTGTATACCGTAAAAGATTGTGTAGAAGTATTCTTGATGCAGTATCGAGGAAAGATGTTGAGGCTCTTCTTGAGGTTCTTAGACGTAGCTCTACAAAGCTTAGATTGTTGCCTGACGAGCTTAAACGCTCGGTTGCAGATTTCTTGTTCTATAGCTCTTGTTTCGATGATTTTGTCAGGTTCTGCTCGTATGCAAGTATCGATGATTCGAGAGTAAAGCTAGTAACAGGAAGGTATCCTATTCTTTCGTTGGATATAGAGACCATATATGTCCCTGATGTTGAGCCTAGAGAGATAGGTCTTGTATTTATATCAGGTATGGAGAGCATTCCTCTGAGGATCGTACCTGGCAGATTAGAATCTGATTATGGCTCATCGACGAGAGAGTTCATAGAGAAGTTAGTAGAGAGAGCAGGAACGCAGATAGTTGTAGGTCACAACGTGTACTTTCACGATAAGAAGATACTAGAAAAGTACGGGCTCAAGTTTCTAAGCAAGGTTAGATACGTTGATACGTTAGTCATTGCTACAATAGCCATACCAGAGCATCGTTCACGAGAGCTTGAAGAACTCGCGAGATTGTTCAGATATGAGTATCGTGCTCATGATCCTGTTGAGGATGCATTAGCAACATGGAGAGTTCTCCCGCATCTGCTGAAGATACTTCAGGTAAAAGGAATACTTAATCACGTTCTTGAGCTCAATTACGAGCCTATAGGAGGTCTGAAGGATCTATTAACGATAACAAAGATAGACGTTGAACACTTACCTAACCTATACAATATACCTCATAAGAAAGATACTCAGCATAAAGTCGAGGAGGAACATGATGGACCGACAGTGATATTAGATATTGGAGTCACGGATGAAGCTGAAGGAAATGTATGGCTACCCCGTATACTTAGGAAGGTGTCACTAGAAGATTATGAACAATATAAGACAGATACATACAGTGCACTCGCGTTTCTAATAGTCTACTCATACACGTATGCCGGTAAGAAAGATACTCTACTTCATCTAGCGCTTTTAGAGAATGATCACAATTTAAGAAAAGCTATAGACATGATCATAGATAGATATTCTGAAGAATACGATCCTCCTAGAAGTGGCACGTTCCTCGTAGATTATCACTATGTTGAACATCTCGTTAGTAAGGCCATTAGACTCGGCATTAGGCTCCGTAAGGTGATACTGAGAAGGTTCCTGCCGTTAGTCATATGTAGAGATTCTAGAACTATATTGAGAAGTGTTAGAGAGTTATGTAAGATTTCTGACAATATTATACTTCAATCCTCGTTAAAATATTTTAACGTTCCAACACGTTTAATAGATAAAGCATCTCTGGAAGGACTTGATGGAGATCCAAAAGTATCGCTCATAAAGGAGAGCTCTAGAGCAAGTTTAAGAAGCGTCGACCTTATAGCGTCGTCATTGCTCACGCTTCTGAGGCAGGTTCACTCTAGCATATTGATAGTCACGTCAAGCAGTCTCGAGCGAGATATCGTTAGAGAGGTTCTGTCTATAGTAGGGTCCGGCCACGAGGTGAAGCTGCTCTCGGTAGACATGCTTTCGGTGAGAGACATCTATGATATATCTAGGACGATCTTTGATGTAGCGATAGTAGTATCTATGGAGACGTTGAAAAGCATTGTTGAAAACGTTCTGGAGGTAGGTTCTGAGATCGCGAGTAGCTTAGCGTTAAGCCTCATATTTGATCTTTCTAGACCGTTATCAGGTAGACTGTACTTGCTACATCTTGGTAGATGTGCTCCTCCACGTAGATGTGAAATACATGAGCTTGGAAAGCTTGAACAGGTAAGCATTAACGTTCAACCTGTACCGTTATTTAACGATGTAGAGCATGCATTATCGTTTGTCGAGGAAAACATCGTATCAAGATACTGGGGATTCAGATTGAGACCTTATCAGCGCAGATCTGTCCTCTACCTGCTCCACCCGTATATTAGAGGGTACATAATTAAGAGACCACTTACAGTGATAGTTCTACCAACTGGAGCTGGAAAGTCCATAATATTTCAATCTACAGCATTAGCATTGAGAACGCTGTCAAGAGGTGTGACACTGGTAATATCGCCGTTACTAGCCCTCATAGAGGATCAAGTGAGATCTCTGAAGAGACGTGGAATCAAGGTATGTAGGATAGATGGAACTGTTGATAATTTGAGGAAAAGGAGAATGATAGAGGAGATCAAACGTGGCATGTATGATGTTGTCTATGTAACTCCAGAACAGTTTCAGAATGCTGATGTTCGTAAGTTGCTTGAAGAGTGTGATATAAATTACCTGATCTTTGATGAGGCGCACTGTGTTGTTAAGTGGGGGAGAACGTTCAGACCAGCGTACATGTATGTGGCAGAGCTTGTGAGAAAGCTTAGAGAGCGTGGGGTGTGGTTACCTGTTGCATGTTTTACAGCTACTCTCCCAGAGAGGATACTTAGAGAGCTTATTAGTCTTCTGGGAGAGAATGACCTTCAGATAAGAGACCTTCCTCTGGATCTAGATGTTTCTCAGGAAGATAAGGTTCGGCCAAGAGATAGACCTGTAGTGCTTAAGGGACCTGTGATAAGGGAGAACCTCATAGTTGATAGACCTGTGGTACTATCGGAAAAAGATGATAGGATACATATTCTAGCTAGAGTGATTAGAAACTATATAAGATGGATAGAAGAGAACTTCGGCAATGAGCCCTGGGTAGGAATAGTGTTCACGAGCTTCGTGAGGTCAAGGTTCACGGAACTAAACGCGGAGTATGTAGCAAAGATGCTTTCAAGAATGCTAGGAGAGGATGTAGCAGTGTTTCACGCGCAGATGCCTAAGAAAGAAAAGGAACGTATATTAGAGAAGCTCTACGAGGTCAGTCAAGGAAGATCGAGACAGCCAAGGATAGTGGTATGTACTAAAGCGTTTGGGATGGGAGTCGATATTCCAAACATAAGATGGATAGTTCACTACACGTTATCAGACAGCGTCGAGGACTATTATCAGGAAGTTGGAAGAGGCGGAAGAGATATGAAACAGTACAGAGCTACACTATTGTACTCTAGAGAGGACATAAAGATCAAACTTAGACAGATAAAAGAGTCAGGACTCAGGCCTAGGACAGCAGCACGCCTCTTCAACTTCATGAGAGAAATAATATTTAAAGCATATACAGGCAGGGACACTATAACTATACCATCATCGCTCCTATATGGTGTCGCTCTATCAGTAGAGGCAAGAGAAACTGCGAAACGCGTTGCAAAAGCTAGAGAGAGAGGATACACATCTAGGCTGGACTTTGAGAAGCTTATAGAGCGTGTAACAGTGTCGACAGAGAAGACTCTTCACCTGTTATCAGAGATGGGACTCATACAGTACGATGTCAATAGAGCTGAAGTACGTCTATGTCTAGATCATGGCGATATAGAGATAGGACATACATTATCAGGTAGAACAGTATATACATGTTCTGAACAGGATACAGCTCTCACAAGTGCGAGGATGTTCCTGTTGAGCAGGGTAACAAGTATCGAAGAGTTGAGAAATAACGCCCCAAGAGATTATCATGAATCTGTAATCATTCCAAGTTACGAGGACGACAGGAGAATTAAAACTCTGCTAGTTCTAGAGCCTTCTAAAGAGAAAGTGAGTGAGACCTTGAGAAACGTTCTTGAGAAGAAATCAAATATAAAGCTCATACCTGTGAGAGAGCTCGATATCGGTAAGGTCTCGAAGGTGTTCGAGATATATGTTTTAGACCTTTCAAAAATGAGGTATCTATCAGAGAAGAATATTGCGTACAGAGCTGCAAGACTTGTAATGGATGACGTAACGTCACTCGTAGTTACTGATAAACTTGTAAGAAAGCTCATATATGCAGATGATGTTACTAGAACGTTAAGAGAAGAAGTTGAGAAATACTTCACACTAGGACAACAACAGTACTCAACATCGATACTCAACGAGCTATACGAAAACCTGTTCAACATATATACAGGACACGAGAAGCTGAGACAGCTCATAGATAGCATCAGGACAGACATCGAGAACGTGTACACAATAGACCTGCCAACATGCATAAAGATACCTCAAGAGAGAACAAAGATGAAACAGCAGATAGCGGAGACACTTGCCCTGATAGCACTATCACTATCATTAAAGTCCGGAATAGACCTAGAGGACATATATATCATAGTTCCCAAAGGATTCAAGACAGAAGTCATAAACAGGCTAAACAGCATCATGACGAGACTGGACCTGCCCTTCGAGAAGCCATGTCAGGTAATATATGTGGACACAAGAGAGCCTTATAAAAGCATGCAGGAATTACCAGAAGTAGGTTCAGTAGCAATATTTCTAAACATGGTAAGAAGAGAAATATCGAAGAGAATTATTGAGAGATTGAGAAAAGTCTTCAACACAATCATAATAATTAACATAAGATCAAGATAGACCGAGCCTGAGAGAATGTAGACATAGGCTAACATCGACACCATGTACACGTTTATTATACGTCAACGTTGATTTTACAGTACATGCTCTGTAAGATATGCATCATAATATGTCGAAAGCATATGCTAGACGGGATGTAGAAAAGAGGGGTCGTGTTGTAGATGTTGTTTTTATCTTTGTTATGTCTGTACTGTTGTTATGATGGTGTTGTCTTTGTTGCTGTTACCTTCGTTATGTGTTTCCTTACTTTGAAGGCTGCGAAGAAGCTTGCTGCTGCTCCTATTGCTAGCAGTATTATTCCTGCTATGTAGTGTACCATTGGTACTGCTGATGCTGCTGTCTTAACTGTTACATATACTGGCGTACACATACTGTCTTCTATAGTTGTTGTCTGATTAATAAGGGTTTCCTTATTCCTTATTACGCAAGATTGGGCTAATTGGTAATACTTAACATATCTATATTTAGGAAAGTTTATAAGTCAGTCAGGTACATATAGTCTTGATAGCTATGTGTGCTCCAGTGTCAGTAACAACGCTACATGTAGTACTGACAGCTAGTACTCTACAGGCATGGTACCTGAGCCAGTCACTAGGAGCTGTAGGAGTAGTTGCAGCTATAATGCTAGGCTTCAGGAACTCGCTATCAACAGCGCTGAGAAGCATAAGTCCCAGAATAACGTCAGCAATAAGGACAACGATTGCAAAGCTCTTCGTGAGGTAAGCGTGCTAAGTTAAAAACAATCGTAAGCGATTTACAATGTTTCTTTCTAAAATAATACGACCCACGATCCTGCAAGTTGAGACAACTAACGACTGCATACTTAACTGTAGGATATGTATGAGGAGAAAGATGAGGAGACCAGTAGGTTACATGGACTTTGAAGAGTTCAAGAAGCTTCCTCTGAACGGTTTCGAAGAGATATGTCTACATGGGTGGGGTGAGCCGCTTCTTCATCCGAGAATATTTGACTTTGTTAGGCATGTAAAGAGTATTGGTAAGAAAGCTAGTCTCTGTACTAATGGTTTCCTGGTAGAGGAAAAGCTTGATGAGATATTTGAGAGCGGTCTTGACGAGCTTGCTTTTGGTCTCTACACGTTGAAAGGTAGGGATAAGGTTCTGAGAGCTGTTGAGGAGGTTGTTAAGGAGAAGAGGAGGCGAGGTAGGGGTCCAACAATATACCTGGACGTGACTATC
This sequence comes from Thermoproteota archaeon, assembly GCA_013153275.1. Taxonomy (GTDB): domain Archaea; phylum Thermoproteota; class Thermoprotei; order Thermoproteales; family Thermocladiaceae; genus JAADER01. Next base: position 11,237 of record JAADER010000018.1, on the reverse strand, counting down.
TTTCGAGAGAGTGTTGAGGAGATTCCTGAGATCGTGAAGTTCGGTCTCGACGTTGGTGTTGATGGTATAGTTCTTCACAGATTGTTTAACGTTTATGGTGTTGAGCCAGGGGTTGAGTACATTGATTCTAGGACGGAGAAAGAGCTTTTCAGGAAGGTCCGTGAGATCGGTGGTGATAGAGTGTACCTGCCTACCAAACATTCTATTCCTTGCAGGGTGGTACTGTTCACCGTGTTCGTGACCTGGGACTTCAGGCAGTATCCATGTGTCTTCCTACATGATAGGGAGGATGCCTTCCTAGGCGATGCTAGGACTGATCTTAAAACAGTGCTTGATAGACATATAAGCTTTGTCAAGAGGATGAGAAAGCATGAGATCTGCAGAAAGTGTTTCTGGTAGGTTACCTGAAGCTGCGAAGGTGGTTATTGCGGTAGTGTTAGCATATGTTAGCTTCCTGTTAACGATGTACATAAACATGAAACCCATACTTGACTCGCTGATACCTTTCCGAGTCCCTTACAAGATACTGCCTGTTCTGGGAGGCTTCTGGTACGTGCTCTGGATATCTCTTGCATATAGGCTAGCTGGAAGATGGTACGGTGTTGTGACAGCGTTGCTCATAGTGTCGTTCTGTCTGATTGCCAGCACCTGGTTTGGAACTGTGAATCCATACTTCAATATTGTTGGATTCATATCGTTTCTGCTCCTTGGAATACTGACAGAGAGAGTGAATGGTGGTGTTGCTAATCTAGTATGTGCTGGAGTTAACTGGCTAGGATACTACATTCTTCTTCACGGTAGAATAGACCCAGTAGGTGCTGTAGTGCTGCTTGTGGTTGCTTTCTTCTCTGGCTTAGCTGGCGATTACGTTGGTAGAGGTGTCGCTGCTCTAGTGTCTCGCCTTATCGGTAGGGTTTGATCTAAATTTATCATTATTTATTTATTGCGTTGCTACTTATTGTATTGTTAAGTAATACATGGACCGTGAGGTAATGTATAAATATCAAATGAATACCTGATACTCGGATAAAGATGAAGGGTAAGCTTGCAGCGTGCATAATAATAGGGATACTATGTCTAATAGGAATAGGAGTACTAGCAGGATACCTAGCAACAACAGCATCGAAATACCACGAAGCGCTCAAATACTTCCAGGAAGGCGTAAAATATGTAAATCTGGAGCTAGACGCATTTGGAAACGGAAACGCTAAACAAGCGCTCGACTACTTCAAGAAGGCTGTAGAGTACCTCAAGAAGGCGATAGAGCTCGATCCAAACTTAGGAATGGCATACTATGACCTATGTATAGCGTACGGTAACGATGGCTTCTTCCACCACTACTATAAGCTTCCAAACGACACGACGTTCACTCAGGCTATACCATGGTATGAGAAGTACATGCATAACGGATGCATACCTGGACCCTATGCCCCACAGTTCAGCGGTGCCTACTGGATGAAGCTTGCACAGATGGCCTTCGAGAAAGCAGTATACTACTGTAAACTATGTATAAAGAAGTTCCCCAACATAGCGCCACTATGTGAAGCACAGTTAGGAGCAATATACTACGACTACTGTGATAACTACACATGTAGAGAGAAGCTAGTACTACCATACCTGTTCGACGCTCTAAAACACAAGGACGTTATACTGAAATATGCTGGCAAGTACGGTCTAGCAGCAGTATACCAGAACATTGCTAGAACGTACCTAGCAATGGCGGAGCCCTGGCTAGCAGTCAAGTACTATGAGATAGCGATCAAGCTTCACCCAATAGATGTATCAGTGGAGCACATAATGTGGGCACTCATAGATCTAGGAAAATGGTATGAGACCTACAAGTGGTCACTATACTACGTATCACACTGGAAATATGAGAGCGACCTAGGACTAATGCCAGGAGCAGTAGCAGCATTCTACATGGGATGGCCGTGCTACATAAACGGTGACTGGGCATGCCTACAGAAGTGGTGGGGTAGAGCAATAAAGTTCTGTAACATAATAATAACGAAGTTCGGACCAAGCTCAGACTATTATGGAGAAGCATGTAGACTAAAGAGCCTAATAGAGTACTACCTAGCAAGATGGTACATAGCTCACGGAGAAAAGAAGAAGGGAGAAGAGCTACTGATGACAGCATACAAGGCTCTAGAGAAGGACGTGGAAGAGATGACAGATCACTTAAAATGTCCTGGAACACCAGCAGAGGTACCAGCAGCACACTATGAGAGAGCGTTAGCGTACTACTACATGGCAATGATAGACCTCTATTTCGGACATAAGCAGAAAGCAATGGAGGAGTTCAAGAAAGCTGAGCAAGATCTACTATGGCTGATCGAGCATCCAGTACTGAGTAATAGAGAGGTAGCTCACAGAAACTACTACATACTAGGATTCATAGGGCTAGCAGGACTATACATAAAGCTGTACAAGGTGACAGGAAACCCAGCCTATCTAACAAAGGCAAAGCAGATACTGATGAAGCTACAGGAGATACTTAACACGAACCCAGAGATGAAGGGATGGAAGGAGCTGTTCGAGCGTAAGTACGGTGCAAACATAGCTATGGGACTCTATGAGAGAATGCTGAAGGCAGGTGGAATACCAGTATACTTCGGAGTACTGGAGCACTAAGCTTTAAATCTAGGAAACCTCGAAAACATGTGTGTACTTTCTAAAACTTTCTCAAGGAACTCTCTATGAGGCTCTTTTCTCATTCTATAATTCGTATGGAAAACCGACAGCAACACCATTAGGATTTGTAATAAGTAGTAGAGAGTCTATAAACTTAAAAATATATAAAGGCTCGAGAACATGCGAAGAATTCTTAAGAAATAGACCTGACGTAGTTATAAATCTAACAAATAATCCGAAACTGTTCCTAATATTCGCATTTAAGGACATATTTAGCACGGACATAGATAACATAAGGTTCACAGACTCTATGAGAGTGAGAGCACCAAAGATAGCTCCAGAGAACGGCATATATGGATACATAGAATGCAGAACAGAACAGATACAGGAACATGATGAGCACATTAACGTAACATTGACGATAGAGAACATCGATATTGCAACACCATACATAACGCTAGAACCGTTCTCAAGAGTCTATAATCACATGATCGATATTGTAGTATACTTAACAAAGATAGAGAAGCTAAGTGACAGAGATGCGGTTAATAGGTATATGGAACTGTTAAAATATAGTCTACACATAGTTAGAGACTACTGCAGCTCCGAGCTATGTAGAGAATACCTAGACATGGTTAGAAGGATCCTCTCAAGATTGAGAGATCATGGCAAAGATATTACGGAGCTAGAGTCAAGATAGATCCACCTCCTGATAATGCCAACATCCTGAACATAGAGCTCTCCAACCTCGAGCCTTCCCAAAATCCTGAATGCATCACATATCACTAGAGTGTCCGTGAACACTCCCTTATCAGATATCAGATAGTTCACGCTGATACTCGTTCTCACTTTATGAATGCAGGGTGTAGTATATGATAGATCATTACTTTCAATTATTTTTCCATATGTAACTACTCTAGAGATAGATCTAACTCTCCTATATATTATGCACTTCTCGTAATTTCTCATAAGTAATATTCTCACAAAATATGGGTATCCTCTAAATACGTTCTCTAGAACCCTTCTCTCCAATATTCTTTTCAGGACATGCTTTGGAAATCTCAGATTTTTTCTATGATATTCTACGAATTTTGTAATGATATCCTCCCTATCTTCTCTTATTTTTGAAAGTATTCTTATAACGTTTCTCACATACCTATAATCGAGAATCAGCAGATCAATATCCTGACCAGGCCCTGTTAAGTCCACAAGTCTTGAACCAGTTACTCCAATAAGATTTATTGGTACCTCTCTCGTAAGCTCTTTAACTAATTTTGATATTGCTTCGTCTATCTCGTATACTGGTCTTCTTAGTATGTCTCTAAGCTTAGTATCCGGATGATAAACCTCATCTATATCCTCCTCGGAGATTAGTGGAAGATATGTTCCAAATATCTCCGACAGCCTAAACAGCTCTGGAGCCTTCCTCTTTAAGTATTCTATCTGTTCATCAAATGTCTTAAGTACCACATATCTCCTCCCTCTCAGGTCTATTCTGTCTCCTCTCTCTGATGGTACGTATCTTGGTAACGCTATGTACCTTCCACTCTCTTCTACTAGGCCCTTTATGTAAAATATTTCTTCCCTTCCTCTTAGTTTTATGAGACAGCCCTCGTAGAGTGTCACTTGACTACAAGTACAGGTCTGTTAGAGCATTTAATTACTTTATCACATACGGACCCTACTAGTAGCTTCTTTATACCGCTAAGTCCTCTATGACCCATGACTATGAGGTCAGCGTTTATCTTATCCGCAAACTCCACTATTTTCTCTCCCGGATCTCCTATCTCTACCACAAGATCGTATCTTACACCCTCCTTATCTAGATCTGGCTTAATCTGCTCAAGAACCTTCATACCACTTTTTAGAGCCTCGTTAAGTATTGTTCCAGCTGTCAGAAATGCTCTCACCTCTGGAGGCACATTGACTACATATAGAACGTACAGCTTTGCTCCTAAGGCCTTCGCTAGCTGTATCGCCCAGGACACTGCTCTTCTAGCTATTTCTGATCCATCATATGCTACTAGTATAGCACGCTCCTGGCTCACAGATTTAGATGCGTCTACATCTATATAAGCTTACTCCCTATGTCCAGATGGTATTAGATAAAACCTAAGACAGGTAAAGTACACTAATGAAGCTAGTATTCATAGGCCCACCCGGCGCCGGCAAGGGCACGATAGCAAGCAGAATATCGAAAATGTTCGGAATACCACACATATCTACCGGAGACATATTCCGAGAAGAAATAAGGAAGGAGACGGATCTAGGAAAGAAGATAAAAGAGTACGTCGAGAAGGGACTACTGGTACCTGACGAGATCGTTATAGAGGTCGTTAGAAGAAGACTCTCACAGCCAGACTGTCAGAGAGGATGGATACTTGACGGATTCCCAAGAACAGTCAAACAGGCAGAGGAGCTTGACAAGTTTGCTAAACCAGATCTTGCAGTGAACTTCGTATGTCCAGACGAGGTTATAATAGAGAGACTTAGCGGAAGAAGAATATGTAAGAAATGCGGGAAGATATGGCACATAAAGTTCATGCCACCACCACAACCAGACAGATGTGAGTGCGGAGGAGAACTCTACCAGAGAGAGGACGATAAGCCAGAGGTCATAAAGAAGAGATTAGAAGTATATAGACAGGAGATGACTCCAGTAATAGAGTACTACAGAAAGAAGGGCATACTAGTAGATCTTGACTCAACACCACCACCGGACGTGATAGTAGAGAACCTTGTAAAGATACTCAAAGAGAGAGGAATACTCAAAGAGTAGAAGATAACTTACAATCAATAAACTCTTTAAATACTCTTAAACATTCAACACGACATGTAAGCTCCTCATATCGAGAGTAATCAACCTTGAAGAGAAACTCCTCAACAGAACTATAACAATGTAACAACGCTATTAAAGTCGCAACCTTCTTATGGACATTGCCACCAGAGAGTATGTCAGATAGAGAAGCCTGAGCACCTGATATAGATCCTAGAAGCTCATCATAATACATATATATTATGTAGTCCTCTATAGCATGCTTGAAGGCAGATATGCCAGGCACGTTTAGTTCCGATACTCCCTGAATCATTATTAGCATATTGACAGAGAATCTTGGGCCTTTAACTAGTAGTTCAGCATAAGTTCGTCCCTCATAGCGTTCGTATAGGCTTACACTGTTTTGAGAAACTTGTAAAGATTTTATAGAATCTATAATGCCTCTCAACCTTATACTGGGATCCTTATCTTCAGCATCTTCAGCTATTATAATGTGTCTTATCTTGGAATCCTCACGATTTAATATATAGTTCAGTATGTCCTTTGTATCAGACTCAACAGATTTTTCAGATGGTTTAATAATTAGTATTATACTCTTATTTCCATCTATTTTAACAATACTAGTTCTAGCCCACTTCTCAGATATTGACTGTATAGCAGATTTTAATATACTCTTTTTCTCGTTCTCAAATGTTTTTGCATCTAGATCTCTAACGTTCCCGTACAATCTCGTGATGAGGGCCTTATAGAATGCTCTGTCTCGAGGTCCTGGAACTATCATCAGTATAATTTCCTCATTCATATTCTCAGATCCACCTCAAGATTTATTACTGAGCTGTATGCAGCATCTCCACGCCAGCTTCCCACATCTCTAACTGTAGAGTCCTCTATAGATACTCTCTTCACAGTTAAGATATCTGAGATCTTTCTCCCATATACTCTTTTGAGAAGCTCTCTAATCAGTTCTATACTTTGTGTAGCGACGACTGTCTGAGAGGACTGAACTGCAAGCTCGCTAATTATCTCTGAGACTGTTGGAATTCCGTCCGGATGTACGAATGCCTCGGGTGTATCTATGAGAAACATGGAGTGAGGATGAGCAAGAGCATAAAGTAGGGAGAGGGTCACAGCAAGTCTATACCCATCGCTAAGCTTATAAATTGATATTCTTCTACCGTTAACCTTAACATGAAGCTCATGTCTCTTCCCTACATCAATTATCTCAAAGCCTTCAAGACCCTTAACATAGTTCGATAATATTTCTATAGCTCTGTCCTCGTTAGGGAGAGGTTGACCAGTAAGGACATAAGTTCTGTAAAGCTCCTCTACTATTCCTCTTATGTGATTGATTATTGGGTGAAACACTACTATGGAGATACTGTTATGGTGCTCATGTTTATCTTTTACTATTACTGTGTCAGGTCCTCTAATTATGAGCATCTTATGTAGTTTGTTGTTAAATAATGTGAATGTTAGAACTATGTAGTCAAGATGTTCTGATAAAAGTTTATATGGATAAGTTTCGAATATCTTTTCTAGAAGAGGATCGTTAGTACTAGTAACCATTTTTTCTCCTCTCTTTGGTATAAATCCCTTTCTTAAAAATTTTGAATATATTTCTATCTCAGAATTCTCAAAGAACTTCCTAATAAGTTTAATAAGTTTAGGAGCTTCTCTCAGATATGGCAATACCTCGATTATAACATTCTTAATATCTTCTATATCCTCATTGTATAATTTTTCTAATATCTTAACAGTATTAAATACCTTCTCCATATTATCTGGCTCTATCTTAATATATATCGACGCTATCTCGCCGTGATCATCTGTTCTAGCTCTGGAGAAAATATAGTCAGGAACTCTTGGAGCCTTTTCTAATGGTCTAAGCATGTTTATGAGAGATGCTCCTAGACCTATCTTCTCAATGTCTAGTAACGGTAACAGAGTTAGACCTATAAGCTCCAGAATAGTGGTTTTTCCTGACGAGTTTGGGCCAACAAGCAGGGTTAGTCTCGAGAGATCTTGCACGTTGACCTTCAAGTAGTTCAGACTCGAGGATGTGAAGTATGGTAAGTATGAGAGAATATGGTTAATCTCTACTCTCATGACTGGGTTAACGTCTATCAGATTTAAGTGGTTTCTCAATTAACGTCTATGTTATCATAGATCGTCTGATAGTGGATAGTGAAGGTAGTCTTGTTTAGATTCGGTAAACTTCGAAATATATTATAGGTATTCCTGTAGCATAGCTTATCATTGACATGCTAACGTTTTTCAGAATTATACCATACTCTCTCTGTAACGTTTCTGATAGCTCTCTTAGTTTAAGATCGAACAATAGGTACAGGTTAGCTGTGCCGTCTTGACCGAATATCATTGAGAGAGCTACATTACTCATGGACGGTTGTAGGACTATTCTTCTGCTACGCTTGTCTACATAGCATTCAATTTCTCCTTTACAGATCTCCTTGCTGATCTTTCTACAGATCTCCTCTAGCTCATCAACATTTTCTATCCTTATCACGGTCTCGCCTTCCTAATCTCTAGATGGTGGCTCACGTTAAAAATTTCGCGAGTGGTTAGCTGATCAGGATGTGTAGGCTCTTATTAGAGATTGAGAAACTCAGTTGTTAAGGCCGTCATCATTTTCAGCAAGGATGTCCTTCATCATTTTTCCTGCTCAAGCAGCGACCTCAACGTTGTTAGTATCTTCTTCAGAGTGTTCTCATATACGTTCAGTAGCGGCTGGTTCTGTAGTGAGAAGTTTACATTTGGATGATAGTATCTTTCCAATGATAGTGTCTTCAAGTGCTTTGCGAAGTGTCTCGTTGCTGTGAGCACGTGAGCTATCATGTAGTATAGGTGTCCCATTAGGACTACTAGATCGTGTGGTCTCCCGTTCAGGTTCCAGTTCGGGTCTATTAGTCTCTGAAATAGCTCCATTATGTACATATGTCTGACGTCTGGATAGACTTCTCTCAGCTCCTTAACTATCGATGTTGTTGCTACTATAGGCATGTTCTTGAGCTTCGCTATCTCTAGTGCATAATCTACTATTCTTGCACCACTTGGGAGCTTTATGTCGCATTCTGATCCTATCACCATTATTGGATTCTGTGCCTGTGCTATTAGTCTTGCAGCATGTTCTGGCGTGACTACCTGTGCCTGTCTTATCCCGAATCCGAACCCGTATAGCCAGGGCTGTGCTGCCATGGCTTCTCACCTTGTGCTCTTCTTTCCTCCTCTGTACTTCTCGTATACTCTTGGTACTAGTGTTACATCAGTACACACATGCTCCCACGGTTTCCATCCTACCTCTCTGAGGTGGTCAAGTATCTCGTTCTTATACGTTACTGGGATGTCTGCCTCCGTCCTAATGTAGTAGTGGATGTCTGGAGGTAGCGTTCCATAATACTTCTTGTATAGGTCTATGTAATGTGCAAGCTTTATTGCTCTTCCCTGTGGTGTGTCGCTTGGTCTTATACATAGTTTCACTGCCATTACCATACACTCCTCCATGGTCTCTGCAGCATATATGAGGTGGGCAGGCGCTGGTCCCGTATATACTTTCTCTCCTGTCCTCATATCTATGGCGTACCATCTCTCCTCGTCCTCCTCTCTTCCTAGCAGCATTCTCCTGTACTTGACTCCATGTGGTCCAACTATGACTGGTACTCCTAGCCTGTTGAATCCTGTGGCTATTGATGCTGCTTTCTGGCTCATTGCTCCCCATGCTATTCCGCATGCTCCTACTCTGTTCAGTATGTAGTCTGCGATCTCCTCGTAGTTCCCTATTATGTTTCTGCCAGCGAATATGTTTGCTATCTTTATGACTGCCCCTGATATGTGTGCGTTAGCGACGCATGATCCTATATTGAGTATGCATCCTCTATCGAAGGCGTCTCCAAACTCCTCATATGGTGTTAATCCTTCCTCGTTCTTCATCATTCCTATAGCCATTGCTGCACATCCTGTTGCTACTACTATGAATCCTCTCTTGGCGAACTCTCTAGCCATTATAGCGTTCTCTCTCGCTCCTCGTGGCCAGTTTGCACATCCAACCATCGCTATGACTCCAGGTATCTGGCCGAGCACTATGTCTCTACCTACAGCCCTTATCTCTGTGTCACGTACAGGTCCTCTACCTATCCTTATTCTATACCTCTCGTTTGGAAGATCTTTCTCAAGTACGGCAATCATTAGTGAGAGTATTGGTACTCCTCTTGGACATGCGTCTTCGCATCTTCCACATCCTAGGCAGTACTCTCCGACCTTTCTCAATAGATCTGGGTTCCCCTTCTTGAGCTCGTACACTGCGTCGCTGACTGGTAGGTCCTGTGGACAGTTCCTTCTGCAGCTGTGGCATCTCACGCACTTCTCAGCCTCTTTCTTCAACTCCTCTAACGTCGGTATCTTCTTGTATTTTCCTCTCATGACTGCCATCCTGAGCGCGAGCTTCACAGCTACCTCTCCAACCTTCTCCTCGTCCAGTATGACTGCTCCAGGATACTTTCCTGACGCTAGAAGCTTAACTATGTCGTCAGCAGGCATCTCTGTTAGATCTGGTAGACCATGCATTACTTTGTCCGTACACGCTATTACTGGCGACATTACTTTTCTAGCTTCCTCTACAACCTTAATGTTTATACATTGCTCATCTATTACTATAGTATCTGCGAATCCCATCCTGATATACTTCAGCTGGTACGATATTGGTCCAATTATCTTAGACTCACCATGGGTATGTCTACTAATATCATGAGCGGTACAGCAGAGCCCAGCAAGCTCTATAAGATCTATCTTCTTCAGGCCAGACCTCTCTAAGTATGCCACGATCTCTGCACCATCAGACACGTTGTGCCCTATACATAGGACCGTCGCCTTCGTGTAGTCTATCAATCCTAGACCAAGCTCCACGAAGGGCTGCTCCTCCTCTCCTCTCGGGAAGTTGAGCGCGACGGTCTGTGCTAGATCTGCGATCTCCATGCCGACATGGTCTAGCATTCCTAGGTGGAGTGCCTTGCTCTCGTAGTCCAGGTGATGACCTTCCTGGCCTGTATGTATAGCGCATAGTACCTTAGTTATCTCTCGCTCGACGTATTCTAGAGCCTTCTCAAGATCTCCAAGAGTCTTTGGAACTATTCCCGTGACCAGCATGGTGTTGGGAGCGACAATATTTATCTCTGGACCAAGATCAAGCTTGTAGTCCTTTCCATATTTATGTATCAGATACTCAACAAGATGACGAGCGTGGGAACAGTGTGTAGCTGCACCGATAGCACATGCTAGTGCAACGATCCTGGCCTGCTGAGCCTTCACATCTATTCCACATGCTCCTCTCTTACCCTCACTTAGATCGCACTTACCATATGTACATAGGCAACAGTAGTCGCAGGCCGGCATATAGAATGGTCTATACCTATTTAATAGTATCAGGTCCCAGCCACGTAAGGTCCCTATGGTAGGCATCGGCATTGGGCCCTGCATCTCACGAACGATCTCCTCAACAGATACCTCAACATCCTTCAGAGCTATCGAGCCGATCCTAGACGAGTTAATTCTGAATCTCAGCTCTCGTTCCATTGCTACTCAGTCAAGTGATGTGATCCTTCACTAATAGAAGTTTCTGTTCACTTATCACTATTCATAATTAATAAGTTACAATTTGAAACCATAACAACGAGAGAGATAGCCGAGAGAAAGATTTAAATATTACGCCACATAGACAACACAAGGAGCCGGGGTGGCCGAGCCAGGCCCAAGGCGCGGGCCTGCTAAGCCCGTCCCCGTACAGGGGGCGTGGGTTCAAATCCCACCCCCGGCGCCA
>JAADER010000064.1 GCA_013153275.1 Thermoproteota archaeon | reverse complement strand
ACGCGTCCATTATCTGCTTGACCTTGTAGTAGCTTGCGAACTTCATCTTCCACTCATCGAAGTTGTATGGATGCATTATTGCGAATCCTGATCCTCCACCACAGCAGTAGTTGAAGAAGCCGTGTGGCTCCATCTCTCTGAACTGTCCCTCTGGGACTACTTTCCTGATTATCCTTCTCGGCTCGTCAACTATTCCTCCCTTCCTAGCCTTGTTACAGGGGTCGTGCAGCGTTACTGGGAAGTTGTTCCTGTTAGGATCTAGGTTAAGCTTCTTCCTTCTCACTATGTCATCCATCACTATCAGAACGTCCGTGAATGGTACTCTCTCTTCCTTTGGTATAACTCTCTCCGCTGTTAATATGGCCTTCCATGCGTGGCCGCACTCTCCTATGAGTAGTGCCTTCACTTCTAGTTTTCTAGCTATCTCGAAGTGCCTCTTCGCCACCTTATATAGCTGGATATCGTTATACCATACTCCATAGTTAACCGCGTCATATCCTACCGGCTCGCTCGAGAGTGTATAGCTTACTCCAGCTAGTTCGAAGAGTATTGCGAACGCTGCAGGATTCTCCGGCCAGGATAGGTACTCTCCTGCGTTATGTATCAGAAGGTAGTCTGCACCTTTCTCGTCTACTGGTATCTTTATGTTTAGGCCCGTCTTCTCCTTTATCATCTCTTCAAGGAACTTCACTACCTTGAGGAATGCTTTAGGAGACATACCTGTTGACGATCCAACATTTAGCTGCTGTACGGTGCCTAGCTCGTGAAGCTCTTTTGCATGTATGTTCATCTCCTGGCTAAGCATCTTTCTGATCTCTCTATCAACTAGTCCTTGGTCGAGTCCTAGTGGGCAGTATAGTGCACATCTTCTGCACTGTGTGCATCTGTAAGAGAGCTCTGCTAGCTGCTTTATGATTCTCGAGTTCAGCTCTATGTCTGCCTTCATTAGCCTTCTCAGTAGCGGTATCTTTCCGTACCAGGTCCTGTACCTTCTATATATTCTCTGTAGTACCTCTAGCCTATATGTTGGTCTATAGATCTCCTTTCTGCCACTGGCAATATATACTGGACATGCCTCTGAACATGTCTGGCAGCGTGCGCAGTACTCCCATACTAGTTTGAATGGTCTGTAGAATGTCCAGTTCTTCTCTGGGTCAAGTAGCTTGTCTAGTGCTGTAAGGAACTTCTCTCTCCACTCCTTCTCCTTCTCTGGTGGTATGTTCTCTGGCAGTCCAAGTGCTGAGTATCCGTCTAATGATAGGTCAACGTTTCTAAGCGTTGGTGATACTGTCTGCTTATATCTTACGTACTCGTCCTCTGTGAAGAGGCCAATGCCGAGTCTCTTCTTCTTTCCTGCTCCCGGAAGCGCGCCCTCTACTTCTACCATTCTATCACCCTATATCTTATCTCTCTCTAATCTTTATCACTCCCCAGTAATTGTACTCGAGTGGTCCCTCCTGGTATGGTTTGTCCTCCCAGTTCACATAGTGGAACGATACATATTTGGCTGGTCCATGAACCATCTTGCTGAATGGATAGTATATTAGGAATATTCCAAACAGTATCTGATGAGCAAGCATTAGAGGAGATGTTACAAACTCTAGCTTGGATATTAGCGACGGATTGAACGTTATTAGAGCCTCCATCTGTAGTACAGCGTACTTGAACGCATGATCATAAAGGTAGTACACTGTCTGCAGTATGTTGAAGTTTGTTGCTAGAAGCCCATCTACCGCTACCTTGCAGACCGCTACTAGGGCAGTTATGATGACTGCAAACAGGAATGCTAGGTTAAAGTAGTCTCTGAAAGTTGCGTACTGTCTCATTCCTGAGTCTACCCATCTGAACACGAATAGGCCTACAGTTGCTATGGCTACGGCAAATGCTCCTATGAGGCCTGCTCCTGTAACTATCCACCCTAGGAATGCGCCCCAGAGGTTTGGCGAGTATGGTGCTACAGGTATTCCTGCTAGCTGTGTTATGGCTGCTATGAAGAGCGCGCCAAACCATAGAAGTATGAGGTACATTCCATCATGCATTGCGAAGGAGAAGAACCAGATCTTTCTTTTTCCTTTCCAGACCCTCACTAGGAAGATCATCTCCTTGAGGGTCTCCTTCAACTCCTCTGCTAGTCCACCATGATAGAACTGTGCGAACCCGCTACCTCTCAGTGTTGGAACCTCGTCTCTAACTGCTAGGTAACCTTTCTCGTGAGGTACAGGGTAGAGTTCCCACCTCAGGTTGAGTGGCGTTCTCAGTAGCTGTGCTATTCTCACTCCTGTGCCTATGACGCAGACGAGGAATGCAACGTATATGAATCCCATGCATATTCCAACGTCTAGAGGAGACATGGTCTCGAAACTTACTCTAGGCGAGAATTTATTAAAGTAATAAGCCCCAGGTTCGTGATGGTCTCCTATCTAGATCTTGCGGCTGCTCTCTCAAGGATCTTCTTGTACTCCTCAATCTTGCTCTTTATGTACTCGGCAAATGCCTTCGCCTCCTGCGGATTCTTGAAGCCGTACTTCTTATATCTTCCACCTTCGAGATCCTTGACAAGCTTCTGCATGCATTTTATGGTCTTCTCAAGCCATTTCACGTCCACTCTAGCCATGGCTTTCCTGAGTATAAGATGTCCAGGTTCCAATTAAAGGTTTAACGTGTCCAGATACCTATGTGATCTCATGAGGATAACGTCTCTTCTAGGTAAGAGAGCGGTGCGTGCTTTTGGGATAGCTGAGAGCTTTGTTCTCGAGTATCCTAGATCGATTTTCTGCGGAGTAGTGTATAGGAGTGATGGAATAGTTGAGAGGGTCATAATTGACGAGGCGACGGTAGGTGGTGATGATGCTACGGACACTGTTGTCAGGATGTTCAGAATGCTTGAGAGAAAGGATATCCATATATTGATGATTGATGGATGCATATTATCGTGGTATAACATTCTTGATCTATACAGAATATATGAGGAGATCAATATACCCGTGATCTCCATAGTGTTTGAAGATATTGAAGGGGATGTAGAGAGGGCCATTCTCAAGATATTTCCAGAGGAGAAAGCGAGGACCAAGCTTGAGCTATTTAGAAGACTTCCAGAGCCTGTGAAGATAATCTTGAGAAGCGGTGACGTAGTGTACGTGAGGGTCGTCGGAATTGAAAGATCTCCGAGGCTCTTGAGGACGATAGTTTCAAGATTTATCAGAGACGGCAAGAGACCAGAACCAATAAGGATAGCTAAACACATAGCAGCAGCAGTTCTGGAGAAGACTCGAAGAGAGCTCAGGCAATCCCTAGAACATCTATAAGCTGTTCAGCAGCTCTTCTCGTTAGGCCGTCAGATCCAAGTATGGTATATCTGTCAGGTCTTATCCTGTGAGCGAGGAGGAGAGCCTCAACTATTATGTCTCTATCAAGACCTAGCTCTCTAGCTGTCACGGGAAGTCCAAGAGTTCTCATTATGTTTCTAAGCTTTCTCCATTTCAGACCGTGTAGGTAAGACATCATTAATGCTCCCAGAGCAACGACCTCTCCATGAAGAGGAGGATCGAACGTCCTCTCACGCGCGAGAAGATCTAGAGCATGGCAGAACATGTGTTCTGAGCCACTGCAGGGTCTGGATGACCCTGCTATTGCCATTGCAACGCCGCAGCCTATTAATGCCTTCACTACGAGCCTCACAGACTCCTCGTTATGTATCTTCAGTTTCTCTATGTTTCTCACAACTATCTCATAGCTCGATAATGAGAGTTTCGCAGCAAACTCGCTGAACTCCTCGCCCTTGACCCTTGACGCAAGCTCCCAGTCCTTAACTGCAACTATCTTCCCAAGTATCTCACCTATACCTGCAAGAAGATATCTACGCGGGGCAGACTTTATGATGCTTGTGTCTGCAAGTATGGCCTTGGGAACCTTATACACCCTCTTCACTCCCAGCTTCTCAGACAGATCCAGCTGTAGGAGATAGGCCACATATGGAGAGGATATGCCGTCATGGCTCGCAGTAGTTGGCACAGATACTACAGGAGCTTCTAACAGATATGCTAGTGCCTTAGCCACATCTATGACTTTGCCACCACCTATGCCAACTATAACGTCAACGTTCCTGTTCCTATACTTCTCATATAGGTTCAATACGTCTACAACATCGCCGTGATCCACTATCTCAACGTCGAACATCTTATCTACGCTCTCCACAACATTCTCAGCATACTTCCGACTGTGGACTCTACCTGTTAGGAAGAGTATCTTCCTGTAATTACAGGATCCAAGTACCTGAGCTACGTTCGAGATAGCTCTAGGTCCGAAAAAGACCTTGCTTGGTACCTCAAATATCTCTAGTCCTTTTATCACGTCTCCTCACTCAGACTTACCTGAGAGCTTCTTCTTAAGCTCTTCAACGTTCATCTTCTTCATAGTTATGAGATTACCGTCTCTCACTATGTCCTCATTAACGAACTCGACACCGTTCTCAAGCAGTACCCTTATGAGATCAGTCGTTGGGTAGACTGTAGCCTTTCTTCCACGTATTAGGCCGAGCTTCGCTAGGTAGGCTGGCACAGCTAGTGGAGCTATTATCGTCTTGCTCTGGCTCATAGCTGTCTTCAGAGCTATCTCGAGCGCCTGAACATTCATTCTAGGAACCTCTAGCCTACGTGTTGGGAACTTTCTGCCACATGTTATGTAGTACATCCTGTATCCTCCGACGACTGCTACAGCATCATAGTTCTGTACTATGTTCTCCATTTCAGGACCGGCATACACGAACTCGTACTTGTAGTTTGCAGTAGCATCAGGAGCAAGGATCCCAGTATCAACCTCGTATCCAGATTCCTTCAGGGCCTGAACCATGGCTGGATACTCTCCTTTCCATGACGTGTCTAGCACAAGCACTAGACACTTCATACGTCTAGACCTCGAACAGAGCCTAAATATAAAAATTAGTTTCCATGAAGCGTTCACCTCTGTGCACCATATAGTTCACCATACAGTTCACGGATAGCCCACGCGTAGACCTTAAAAAGAAACCAAGCCAAAACCCTTACCGAGCAATATGTCCAAAAGTAACACCCTAAATAGGATCGTACCACTACTAACA
>JAADER010000067.1 GCA_013153275.1 Thermoproteota archaeon | reverse complement strand
CATTTTTAGCTATCGAAGCATATATACAGGAACAGACAGTACCAGATGCGAGAAGAGCTTGAAGACCAGTATTATCGCCCATATTTACACCGCTAAGCACAAGATCGAAGTCACCTAGAAAGGAGAAGGCATAGATGACAGCATCGCAGGGCCTGCCTGAGATCACGTTCATCTCGACCCCATCGATCTCAGTCCTCCATATTCTTATAGGCTTGTGAAGAGTCACGGCTAGGCTTCCAGCAGACTGAGGCTTCTCGGGAACTACTATGCATATTTCTAAACCAGGTATCTTACTGACGGCATTATAGAGAAGTCTCAGTCCTGGGCTGAGAAACCCATCATCGTTCGTTAAGAGAACCCTAGCCATCTGCACACCGGTATTAACTACCTTAGAGAACGTAATATAAAGGAGATCTCATAATACTATATCGTGACACCTGAGGAAGAGAAGGCAAAAGAAGAGAAACCAGAGAAAGAGGAGGAGAAGGTCGTAGAGATACCACTGAAACCCGTCTCTAGAGAAGACATAAGAAAACTAGAGACAGCTCTCCTAGTAGCATCACTATTCACACCAGAAGTGATGGAGCTACTCAAAAGCGGTGAGAGACTAACGTGGATAGACTCACTAGCTACAGCAGCAGGAGCGCTAGCAAGAGAGAAAGCTGGCATGTCCATAAAACAGATAGCGGAAGAGCTCGGAAAGACTGAAGCAACAATAAGGAAGCATCTGAAAGGAGAGACGAAGGCCGGCCAGATAATCTTGAAGACGTATGAGAGATTCCTGAAAGAGGGAGTCAAGATAGAGATCCCGTTCCCTGGAACCATAGAGGCTCCAGAAGTTGAGAAACTTAGAAAAGAGATAGAGGAGCTAAAGAGACAGGTAGAGCAGTGTAGAGAAGAGCTAAACAAGTTCAAAGAGAAGCTCGAGAATATTAAGAAAATCATAGAGTCCTGAAGTAAGAAAAGTAAATAAACCTATCTTTCTTTAAGCTTCTCTATTATCTTATCAACATTGATACACTTCGATACTCTATCAAGCACTATCTGAACCCTCCTATCACCTCTCCTATACTTTCCGCTTGCCGACATGATCTTGCTTATTGTCGTATACGTATCGTAGTTCACAAGTATCAGAGGCACTCCCCTCTCCTCTGCCCTAGCAATCACTCTCGGGCTAGGCATTATGCCTCCTGTGAGTATTATCGCCCTAGTATCGGTCTCTAGTGCAAGCATTATTATGTCTGCTCGGTCACCTCCTGTAATAACTATCTTGTTTGGTACCGACCTCATGTAGCGTAGTGCCGCGTCTGGAGTCATGGCACCGACGAGAATGTGCTCATATGTCTGGTCAAGCTTGTCCTGGCCTACGATCACCTTTCCCTGTAGCTCCTCGACTAGCTCTCTTATGCTTGGATTCAGCAGATCCAGATACTCGTCCACTATTCCGAGTACGTCTACTCCCTCCTCCTTAAGCATTTTACACCATTCTTCAACTATAGACCTCATCCAGGGTCTAACACAGTTGAATACCACTCCTATGACCTCGAGGTCCTTAGCCTTAGCAAGCTCTACTGCCGCTAGCACATCGCCTATGGAGTCCTCAGACGTTGGTTTTATCACTATGAGGGCCTTCGAGTCTATCTCGCGAGCTATGTCTATCTCCATTATCTTTCCAAGTATCCTATGTGCTAGAGACTTGTAGCCCACTGTCAGCACTAGGTCGTACCTTGTTTTCAGGTCTCTCCAGTTTGATAGTACTGTCTCAAGTATGTCGCTTCTAGTCATCTTTCGCATCAGGTCTACATATACTGCCCATCCCTCGACCTTTATTGGACATATCTTCTCTACAGGCTCTCTAGCACCTGACAGCTCCAGCATGAGCTCCAGAGTCTCGTCTCTAGTTCCTGAGCTAACATACATGAATGGTCTATATGGTACTACACGTACTCCTCGTCTGACGAGCTCTGATATTATTGACATCGCTATGGTTGTCTTTCCTGAGTTCCTCTCCATTGAGGCTATGTAGAGGGTTCTCATTATCTCACCACTATCTTGACATCTATCGCAAACACGGCATTATCTGTTACTAAGAGAGGATTTATGTCCATCTCAACTATGTCTTCAATGCACACTGCGAGAGACATCACCTTAAGTATAGTGTTAACTATCATATCAATATTTACGGGCCTGCTTCCTCTATAGCCCATCAGTATCTTACCTATCTTAGTCTCGTACACCATGTCCATCGCCTCCAGCCTTGTGAAGGGGGCTATCCTCATTGCTACGTCTCTGAAAAGCTCGACATATATTCCACCCATTCCAAACATGATGACAGGTCCAAACTGTGGGTCGCGGGTGAATCCTATGATGGTCTCGTATCTTCCTTTCACCATCTTGCTGACATGTACTCCAACTATCCTAGCGTGAGGAGCAAATATTCTCACTCTCTCCATTATGTCCCTGAAGGCCTCCCTGACCTCGGCAGCGTTATTGATATTCAGTTTTACGCATCCAATATCACTCTTGTGTAATATGTCTGGAGACACTATCCTGAGAACAACAGGATAACCTATCCTCTCCGCGATCTCGACAGCCTCGTCCTCAGTACGTGCCAGACCTCCAGGTGGGACGTCAATGCCTATCTTGGAGACTAGCTCTAGAGCCTCATCTAACGTGAGGACTCTCCTACCTTCCTTCTTCGCGCGATCTATGATCTCTCTCACGCTTCTCACATCTATCTCCATTATTGTGATCTTCTCTCCAATATACTCGAGAACCTTAGCACGAAGCTTGAACCATCTATCTACTACAGATAGAGAGTCGACAGCATCCTCAATGTTTGAGTACACTGGAACCTTATTGATTACTAGTTTACGAGTAGCCTCCTCAAAGCTCTCTCCACCTAGAAACGCTACCAGCACTATCTTTCTACTATACTTGTTGACTATGTTTACAAGCCTATCAGCAAGCTCAGACGGTCTAGTTGTAGCTTGTGGAGTAGCTATCAGAAGAATGCTATTAATATCAGGATACTTGAGAACGATATCGAGAACCTTACAGTACCTCTCCGGGTCGGCATCTCCTAGAACATCTATAGGATTATGTAGAGCCGCAGCTGGTGGAAGAACCTGCCTCAGTCTCTCTATCATGTCTGGCCCTATAGATGCAAGCTCTATGCCAGCCTTCTCACATGCATCTGTTGCAACTATGCCTGGACCGCCAGCGTTGGTGACTATCACTAGCCTAGGCTTATCTAGCTCTGATGGTCTGCTGTATCTTCCAGCAAGCCTAATAAATGAGAGGAGCTCACGTAACGTTCTGACCTGCACTATTCCTGACTGTTGAAACGCAACCTCGTACACCCTCGCACTTCCGGCCAGAGATCCAGTGTGAGATGATACAGCTCTCGCGCCTCTCTCTGTTACTCCAGCCTTTATCGCTACTACCAGCTTGTCCCTTATTATCTCTCTCGCAGTCTTTATGAACTCTTGTCCTCTATCTATGGACTCTATGTACATGAGCACCATGCTTGTTGTAGGATCCCTAGCGAGAACATGGAGCAGATCCGTCTCATCTATATCAGCCTTGTTCCCTAGGGAGAATATCTTATTGAACCCTACACCGTAAAGTCGAGCAAGGTCAATCACTGCTGTTATGACTGCACCGCTCTGAGATATGAATGATATTGGTCCAGGAGGAGGCGTGTTACTTGCAAACGTTGCGTTAAGTCTCATATCGAGATTCATTATTCCTAGACAGTTAGGTCCTATAATGCGGGACCCATATCTCCTAGCTATCTCTACGACTTCCCTCTCCAATTTTGCACCTTCTGGCCCAGTCTCTCTGAATCCGGCAGATATTATAACTATGAGAGGAACACCCTTCTGACCACACTGCTCCACTACTTGCGGCACTATCTTTGCAGGTACCGCAATCACAGCTATGTCAGGAACTTCTGGAACATCCAGGATCGTGGGATAGCATTTGAGGTTAAGTATCTTCTCTGCTCTAGGATTGACCGGGTAGACTCTTCCTGGAAATCCACCCTCAACTATGTTTCTCAGTATTATGTGACCAACCTTCCAGGGCTCTCGGGCGGCTCCTATGACCGCTACCGCCTTAGGCTTGAGTAGAGCTTCAAGTACTCTGCTCTCTATCACGAATTTCGACTATATTTAAATTATCTTGAAAAAATAAGTTTGCCGAGGTGCAGTACTTGCAGAACAGTGTAAGATAATACAGCATGAGAGGGACCTAGCATGATCACAGCAAGAGCACCTCTAGTACTTAAGCTTGCTGGAGAGCATGCAGTAGTATATGGGCATCTCGCGATCGCGTGCTCTATAGACAGGTACATTACCGTCTTGGTGAAGGGGAGAGATGATAGGAGGATAGTTATGAGATATGGAGACCGCATTGATGAGTACAGGAGGGACAGATCTGTAGGGTTCTTCAGATATGTGAATGAATGCATAAGATTGGTTGAGGAACTGCATGGAAGACCATTACCAGGGCTCGACATCACTATAGAGACAGATAGAGACGTAACTCCCGGAGCTGGACTAGGAACATCAGCAGCAACGTGCGTAGCGACAATAGGAGCACTATGTAGGTACCTGAACCTGAGAGAGAACGTGGCAGAGCTGGCTCACGAGGTCGAGCTCAGAGTTCAGGGGAGAGCCAGCAGGATGGACACGTACACATCTGCACTAGGTGGATTAACGTTAGTGAGAGAGGGTAGAGTCGAAAGAATAGGACTAGACGTTAGTTGGCTGAGGATAGGTGTGGTACTGCTGAGAAAGCTCAGGAGCACTCGAGAGCTCGTTGCTCATGTGGCTGAGCTACGGGAGAGGTATCCTGAAATGGTTGAGAAGGTGTTTGCTCTCATGGACTACTGTACAAACATGGTTCTCGAAGCTGTGAGACGTAGAGACGTTGATCTGCTTGGCAGGATGGTTACAAGATGTCACTGGCTTCTTAACATGCTCGAGGTAGTTGACTACAGATCAAACAGGATTATTACAGAGCTTTTAAACAGTACTAACGTCGCCGGTGCGAAAATCAGCGGTGCTGGATACGGAGGTGCCATACTATTCATTCTTAGGAGTAACCTA
>JAADER010000007.1 GCA_013153275.1 Thermoproteota archaeon | reverse complement strand
TGCTTTTTGGTCCTCCTGGTTGTGGTAAGACTTTGTTGGCTAAGGCTGTTGCTACTGAGAGTGGTGCTAACTTCATAGCAGTAAGAGGACCGGAGATCCTCAGTAAATGGTTTGGCGAGTCTGAGCGTGCTATTCGTGAAATATTTAAGAAGGCTAGGATGGCTGCACCATGCGTAGTATTCTTCGACGAAATAGACGCAATAGCACCAGCGAGGGGTATGACTGAGGGTGAGAGTCATGCTATGGAGAGGATAGTTGCACAGTTATTGGCTGAGATAGACGGTATCGCTCCTCTAGAGAATGTTGTTGTTATTGCTGCAACAAACAGACCAGACATACTCGACCCAGCACTACTAAGACCAGGAAGATTCGACAGAATAATCTATGTTCCTCCACCAGATGCGAAGGCCAGATTCGACATATTGAGAATACATACGAGATCTGTGCCGCTTGCTCCTGATGTTGACCTGATGGAGCTTGCAAAGATCACAGAGGGCTACTCTGGTGCAGACCTGGAGTTGCTAGTGCGTGAGGCCGTCATGCTTGCGATGAGGGAGGACATAAACTGTACTGAGATCAAGATGAGACACTTCTTGGAGGCTATGAAGAAGGTTAGACCATCGATAACGCCCGACATGTTGAAGTTCTATGAGAGCTGGTATGAGAAGATTAGACAGATGTGGCATGCAGAGAGAATGAGAGCTCAGCCGCTCTACGTGTGAGGGTGATAGCATGGCCTCATCTAAGGAGTCTAAGAAGGAGCGAGAGAGCAAGGAGAGGGAGACTCCCTCCATAGGGAGGCCGCTGCCTCTTGAGTATCTCATAGTTTCGTCGTTACGTGATAAGAGAGGGGAGATGTGGTATTCGGAGCTTAAGGAGAGGCTTAAGATGTATTACCCTGACATTACCGATAGTGAGATTCTTAAAGCTCTCATGAGGCTTGAGCTTGGTTCTGTAATTATTGTTGAGTCTGTTGCAAAGAGAGACAATCCTTACTATATTAGGCTAGCTCAGTAATATTATGTGTTCTACTCTACTATTATTATTCTTTAACAGTAATGCTTTTAAACTGACTTTCGGCCTTGTCTAATACCATGCCAAAGAAGGTTACCTGTGAAATATGTGGCACAGAGTTCGACATCCCAGACGATGTAGTAGATGGAGAGCTAGTGTCCTGCCCAACCTGCGGACAGAAGTATCAGGTCGTGTTAAACTCAGGGCTAGTGCAGTTAAAGAAGATTGAGGTAGAGGCAGAGGACTGGGGTGAGTAGTATTGCCATACTGGTAACATACGACCTCTTCAGGCTGGACGAGAAGCTTCTCGTAGACGAGCTCAAGAGAAGGAGCATAGAGTTCAAGCTAATAAACCTCGACAGCCTGCTCTTCGATACGGAGTCAACGTCCTTTGCCGATGCGTCGTCTTCTGATATAGTCTTAATGAGGTCTGTGAGTCATACTAGGAGTGAGATGTTCTCGAGACTTTTCGAGGAGCTTGGGCTTACGGTCGTGAACAGTTTTGACACTATATGGATAGGTAATAATAAGTTCCTCTCGCTTGTGAGACTTGCTAGAGCTGGTGTTCCTGTACCTCGTTCAATTCTTGCAGTTAACGAGTCTAAGGCTCTTGAAGGATTTAAGGCTCTCTCTAACGGCTCCTGTCCTGTCATTATCAAGCCTATATCAGGATCGTGGGGGAGAATGGTGAGCCTAGTATATAGCGATAGTGAGCTATCTCTCCTTGTTAAGCATAGGTTAAGAATGGAGAACCCGTACATGAGGATGCTTATACTTCAGGAATATGTTGATAAACCTGGAAGAGATATAAGAGTGATAGTTGTCGAGGATAGAGCTGTTGCAGCCATCTACCGTCACGCACCTTCAAGCGACTGGAGAACCAACACGGCTAGAGGTGGGAGAGCAGAGGCTGTGAAGATAGATAAGGAGCTTGAGGAGATATCTGTGAGAGCCTCTAAGGCTGTAGGAGCACATTATGCGGGAGTGGACGTAGTTGAAAGTAAGGATGGCTACATAGTGCTTGAGGTCAATGTTGTCCCTGAGTTCAAGAACGTTATGAGAGTCACGGGTATAAATGTTGCAGGAGAGATAATAGACATGCTTATTAGGCTTGCAAAGAGGTGAGAAGATGCTGAACCTGAATATTGATACTGTGGTGAAGGTTTTTCTCGACATTGCAAGAATATACTCGCCTAGCGGGCACGAGAGAGAGCTCGCGGGCTTCATCTGTAATTTCCTGAGAGATTACGTGGATGATGTATATATTGACGATGTTGGGAACGTGATAGCTGTAAAAGGAAGTGGTAGACCAGTTGTATGGCTTCATGCACATATGGATACTATACCTATAAGATCTGAGGTGAAGATTCTCAAAGATATGATAGTTGGACCAGGAGTAGCGGACGATAAGGCTCCACTTGCATCGATGATGCTTGCGGTAGCTGAGACCGAGCCTAAGTGCCGTGTCGTATTTACGGGAGTTGTGGAGGAAGAGACCACGAGCAGAGGATCGCTGCATCTCGTAGAGTCTGTGAAGAACGGCTCCCTAGATGCTCCAGATGGTGTCATAATTGGAGAGCCCACAGGAATAGATAGGATAGTATATGTCTATAGAGGCTCTACAAAGATGAGGATAGTATCTAACGCACGTGGAGGTCATGCCTCGACGCCGATAGCAAGCTCGAACCCCATACTTAAGATATATGAGATGTATAGAAAGCTCTACGAGATCCTTGAAGCAGGTGAAGAATACTCAAAAATAAGTCTTGTTCCAACAATAGTGAGAGGTGGAGAAGTACCAAACCAGATACCTACACATGCCGAGATGCTGATAGACGTGAGAATACCTCCAGGAAGAACATGTAGAGACGTCCTCTCGAAGGCCAGCAAGCTAGAGCTTAGAGACGACACCTCAAAGACCTATGTAGAGACTTACGAGTGCATAGATCCAGTACAGGTAGACATAATGAACCCGATGGCCAGGGCAGTCGTGCGATCCATAGTCAAAATACTGGGAAGATCACCGTCACCTGCAAAGAAGTGGGGGACATCAGACATGAATATAATAGTTAGAATATGTAGAAACATCATAGCCTATGGACCTGGAGAGCACGAGAGCACGCACACAGATGAGGAGTGCGTGAAGATAGAGGATCTATACAATGCTGTGAAGATCTATGAGAGATCTATAGAGGAGTTTGCAAACCTAGTGGGAAAACATTGAAAGATAGCTCTCATCAACATATACGATCTTTCCCCTACATAATGTAGCGATAATCTTCACATTAAACCTGAAGCCCTTGAAAGGTGAGTACCTTGCCTTGCTCATAAAGGAACCAGGATCAACTACATGTTCAGCACAGGTATCGACAATACATAGATCTGCTGACTCTCCCTCTCTAACAATTGGATAGTTAATACGAACAATCTTGCAAGGATTCTCGCAGTACAGTTTAACAACATCTACAAGATCTATGAGACCAGACCTCCACATCGATAACAATATTAGAGAGGTTGTCTCAAGACCGGGAAAGCCGGGAGGACACATGTCATATTCTCTGAACTTCTCTTCTAAACTATGTGGAGCATGATCGCTTACTACGCAGTCTATCATTCTTGTGATAACTGATATCAATATTCTGTCTCTATCATCATCGTTGCGTAGAGGAGGATTCACCTTACATATCTCTGCTCTCTCCATCAATGATTTACAGAGTTCATATGTGAGTAGCATGTGGTGAGGAGTCACGTCTAGGCTCACATTCTTTCCATTCTTTTTAGCAAGATTCACTAGTAGAACGGAGTCTCCTGTCGATACATGGGTGAAGTGGATCCTGTTGCCGTGCCTCTCGGCTAGTGATAGCATGTGTCTTATGCATGATATCTCGCTCTCTCTGCATCTTATTATCGAATGATTATCTATATTATGAGGAATTTCCTCTAAGTTTTTTCTAATTATTTCATTATCTTCACAATGTACTACTATAAGAATATCATGTCTCCTGCAGATGCTCAAGAACTTTCCCATCTCTCCTGTAGCTGATAATCTCTCTATGTCCTCTGGGAACATTTTTATACTTTTTATACCGATCCTGACGTACTCGTTGATCTCGTCCAGGTTCTCGGGCACTCCGGCATGAACATAGTATTCTACAAGACTTCTAGTTTTACCATACTTAAGTCTCTCATAAACTCTCTCAAGAGAACGTAAGGGCGGGTCCGTGTTCGGCATATCGAAGATCTTGACAACTCCACCTCTAGCAGCTGCACGAGAGCAAGTCTCTATGGTCTCCTTATGGCTCTGTCTCCAGTCTCTGCAATGTACATGTATGTCTACGAATCCTGGAAGTATTATCATCCTTCTGTCTAGTCTGATCTTCATGTCGTAGCTTGATCTTGGTGGGGATATACATATTCTGTCTATTATCCCCCTATCCTGATCGACTATCACGTCGACTCTTCTCAAGATCCTATTGTTCACCAGTGCTCTAGCACCTTCAAGTAGCACTCTCATGTTACAGCAAGTAAATAAGGAGGCTTCCTAGATATCTAATACTGTAGGTAATGTGGAATATAGAGCTACTTAGAACTATAGCTACGAAGCTTAATCTAGGCAGAAGAATTCTACTACAGGAATATCCATCGTTACTTAACCTAGCGAAGATAGCTGACATAAACGTGCCGATGATAACTCTAGTAAACTCAGAAATGAACGACATAGAGAGAAAAGTGTTCGAGAACGATGATATACGCATGGTAAAGATATTTAAAGATAACGTCACCATAGATGCTTTAAGACTAATCGAAGTATTTAGACATTACTGCTTCGCCAAGAACCTAGTAGAGCTGGGTTACTCAAACATAAATCAGAGAATAGTAGAGACCATAGTCATAGAGTTTCCACTATTCAGCGTAGATTACTGCAGAGACGAGGTACATTACGTGTATGACCGCCTGAGAAAGATAAATTCTAGACTTCTATGGATGCTTGCACGCTACCCAATCGCTAGAAGACTAACCCCCCTAGACGTCCTCGCATACATTCTACTAGACCTCAACCTTATAGGAGCACGCTCAATAATAAACGAATTCTTCATAAACTTCATGACAAATCCCGAACTATGCACGTTGAGACTCCTAATATCGCACCTACTCTATGTCTTTCTGCCAGCAGTCTCAAATGGGTCGCTCATAAAGATGCCTAATGTGCTTCTCGAGCTCATCCGAAAGTACCTTACAGTAAACATAGTTGAAGCACCTGCACCGCAGCACATGGGTGCTATATATGACGAGAACGAGCTCATATACATAACCAGGTACAGATCAACACTTCAAGAGATACTGAGACTACTTGACACAACAACAAACATAATACAGTTGCCAAAACTAATAGAGAGACTTACAGAGCTAGAAAAGACGATAGCAGGAAGAGAAGACTATAACGTCAGGTACCTGATAATACTACTATCACCACCAAAATCAAAGACAGCCTACAACAGCTCGGTAAGATACATAAAAAACTTTGGACTACTAGTAAAGGTGGAATGATGAGCGTCTGAGCGACAGAAAAGATGAAGAAGTGTGTCGCAACTGAGACCAAAGCGAGAAGCGATCCTCTAAATAATACGCTCAGGAACGGCCCTGCAAGAGCTACCTAACCTCCACTACATGATTTACAACTCTCGTTAACGCAATAAGGGTTCCCGTCATTACTGCTACTGCCGTTGGATATATCAGGTTAGGGTCTATTGAGTATATGTATCCTCCTATTACGGCTGTAACGTCAAGAAGCAGAACGTTCAGCTTTCTTGTTTCCGGAGTGGTAGAGAACATGTGGAGCTTATAGGGCAGATATCGTAGATTGTCTAGAACCTGTATTGTTCATCCTATGAGGATGGTATAGAGAGCCTATGTGTGTGCTTGAGTTCTCTAAAATATATGATATGCCTTCAACAGATCTGTATAAGATAGCTGTCACAAGGTTAAAGGACATAAGTAATACTTATTAAGATTTCGGACCTATAAAATGCTCGTACAGGTGGGACTTGTTCGATACTTCGAATACATTTAAATAAGAGGTGTTCGATATATCCAACGTGGCCGATATAGAGAAGCTACCGGCACTGATAGGTAGGAGAGTCTCAGAGCTCAGGAAGCAGAGAGGCTTATCACTGTCTGAACTTGCGAGACTTGCAGGCATATCTAAGTCGACGTTATCCGAGCTTGAGTCGGGCAAGATAAACCCGACAGTCAGCACACTCTGGTCAATAGCTCGAGCTCTAGGTGTAGGTTTTGGAGAGCTTGTTGAGCCTCTTCGAGAGCTGTGTGGAGAGGACGTCTGTGTTCAACTTCTCAAGAAAGATCAGAACGCCGAGGTATATCTGATGCAGATACGCCGAGGAGTAACATACGTATCTTCACCACATCCTGAAGACACTACAGAACACGTTATCGTACTCAGAGGAGTACTGCTCTGTGGAACCACGAATAGGCAGAAGATAGTCAAGCCGGGAGAAACTGTCAAGTTTGTAGCTGATAAGACACATATCTATGCATCATTCGACGAAGACGTAACATGCATCGTGGTAGTGAAGTACGCACACACGTTCGCTAAACCGAACACGATCCTAGAGATAGAGTCCGATGAGCCAGCACAGATACGAGAGATTGTCGGCAAGCTAGAGAGAAACGCTAGGACAGGTCTAGATTCCTACCATATCTTAATTAAATGTTCCTCCAAGACACTTCATGATCTTCTTGAGCATACATTAAAGATGTCAAGGATAGGTATAAAAATAGTACATGTTTATAGAGAGACCAGCAGATACTCAATATTTCTCTTCAATAGAACTCAGTTGAGAGACCTATCATGGATAGTCTCCAATATTGAGAACTCTCCAAAGAAAATTAGAGATCTAATAAAGCTGATATTGAAAGTTTCCGAGCATCATGAACATGTGAGAGACTTGATCAAGCTTGTAGAGGATGGCGAAAATATGTTACATAGTCTACTTATATCTGAGTACTTAACCTTCATTAACGTTCCGGTCATACCTAGATCTGTGATCTCGTTCTATATGAGTCTTGTAGGATTTCTAAACAATAGTGTCGACATCATGTTGAGACCGTTAATGAGTCTTCTCAATCCCGGATCTGCGAGACAGGTCCTACTAATATTGAGCCATCTATCATCGTTGAGAGAGGGTAGAGACTGTGCAGATATGCTGTTTGTCGATATGGGATATGGATATCCTGTTAAGATGATTCTCGAGATATTCCCAGATAGTGACCTTAGAAACGTCGAGATAACTTATGTATGTGTTGACGATGTTCTAACAGGGTTTGTAAGAAGTTATCTGAAGAACCTTCCTAATGTGACAGTAATCGGTATGAAAAACTTTAGTGAAAACTTCAATAATGAGAAATTTAGTATTGTAGTTCTCTTTAACACAAGCCGCATCGTGGGTCTACCTGACATGATTAACAGATTTGGGATCTCTGTCAGAGAAGGTGGGAGACTAATCGTTGCTGAGGAGGTTATACCGGAGTTTAGTGACTGGCTGTCTCGAGTTAGGATTCTACTTTTACATTACCTGACATATATTCTTGATACTATAGTTAACGTAGATGTTTCCTCACTTTCTGAAAGCGAGATTGAGCTCGTGCATAAGTCAAAGATGTGTTGTGTAGATACGTTACATGAAGTACTGTCTAAGAGAGTTACTAGAGGATTATCACTGTTTCTAAGATACTATAATGATATAGCGAGGCTCATATGTAAGATATGTGTGCATAGTCTAAGTTCCATGTTGCTTCTCTACAATATTGTTCATTACTTCAGATTCAAGTCTCTTAGAGCGACACTGAACGCTGACGAGAAGATTCCAAGCATGTGTGATATCTTCAGCACGATTACAGGCAGTGGATTTGCTCCATATCTCAGCTGTAGGGTCTATCCAGCCTATGGAGGCGGAGGAAACTGTGTACTCATGTTCAGAAAGGTGTGACCATGTTTAGAAGGTATTTAGAGGGTCTTAGAGACTCTATGACTGTGATGATCGGGTATTTACCTGTATCTCTTGTGTTTGGCATGACTGCTCACTTATTTGGTTTCAACATCATAGAGGCGACACTGGCCTCTGCACTGATATTTGCTGGTATGAGCCAGTTTGTTCTTATAAGTCTCATAAATGTCTCACCAATCTATGCTACACTTCTTGCATCAATAATAAATCTTAGACATCTGATATATGGGTGCATGATAGTGCAGAAATGTAATATAAGTAGGAGAGTTCTTCCATTTATTGCTCTTGGACTGACTGATGAGGTCTTCGTGCTAGCTATATCTAGGAGTGACGTAACTGAACAGTATATTCTAGGGCTTGTTGCAGGGTCATATCTTTCATGGGTTGCTGGTACGATAGTTGGCGTGATGTTGGGAAGGGAGGCATCAATTGTTGGTGTAGCTTCTAGTCTAGCTTTTGCGCTTACCATACTCTTTGTAGCGATACTTGTGCTATATGTTAAGGCTTTGAAGGATGTTATTGTGGTAATATGTTCAACTGTTATGACAGTGTTGTTGTATCTCTATGGTCTAGGTCAGGTTGCTCCTCTAGTGGTTCTAGTAGTCACTCTGTTAGTCTATCTTAGTGTGCTTGGGAGGGCATGTATATGACTTTTACAGTCAATATTGTACATTTATTAGCTATAGTATGTGTCGCCGTTGTTACCTATCTTGCACGTTATCTGCCTCTCCGGTATGGGGACAGACTAGGGAGAAGTGACAGGATTGTTGAAGCTCTTCGTTTATGTACTATAGCCGTCATTACTAGTTTAGTGATGCTCTCAGTTCTACCTACCTTCTCTAGCTTCAATATGAGGGACATTGTTCCAGCTGTATGTGGAATAGGTGTCGGTGTAGTGCTTGCGAGAAGGATGCGTAATGTTGGTCTTGTAGCGCTTATAGGTCTGGGAGTATACATTCTCGTTCTCAAGCTCATCTCACCCCTTGTCTAGTGAGCTATCAGCGAGTAGACGCATCATCAGCGGTCAGTCTAGAGCGTGATCATCATTTTTACTCGATAGTCAGCGTGGGTGATAATCGTCATCTGTCAGGAAGCCGAAGTCCTCATCACTTTCTATCCTCATTATGGTGCTAGTGGCGCCGTAACCTGTGCTAGATAGTAGTAGGATGTTACACATGCCACTAACAGTATTATGAAGGCTGCTACCAGCACTAGTGTGGATGCTGTAGAGGTTATATATGCTTTCTTTTTCGTTCCAGCAGGTGTCTGCGCTCTCTGTATTAGGAGGTACGTCACTATTCCCAGAGCTACCGTCAGTATTACACATATGCTATACATGGTATATATCTCTGCTAGCTGTGTTGACGAGAGCTCTGTTTTTATTACGTCAGGTATCAGAGTTACACTCCATATTCCATATGCTGAGAGTGAGTAGAATACTAGTGCTAGGATGAGCACTATTAGGAATATCAGTCTTCTGCTGAGTCTCAACATGCTGTCTCTCTCTGTCCTCTCTAATTAAAATGTTGCGTCTGTCTTATTAATCCCTCGTACATAGTTATAATGATGGCGGAGTCTCCTTTTGGAAAAGTACTGTATAGAGGAGTTGAGAAATGTCCAATATGTGGAGCAAACGCTCTCGAAGTCGCTGAGCTACTCTATGAGATACCCTCGTTCGGCAATGTTATCCTCTACTCATATAGATGCGGCAACTGTGGTTATAGACATGTGGATCTGCAGTATCTTGAGGAGAAGAAGTGGAAGACCTACAAGTACGATATCAGAGACGAACGTGATATAACTGAGACCATGATCTTTCGATCGAAGACTTGCAGGATAAGAAGTCCTGATCTTGGGTTCAGCATAGATCCTGGCATCGCTGCGGAGGCGTTCATAACGACTGTTGAGGGCCTGCTATATAAGGTTCTCGATCTTGCGGAGAGGATGCTCACATTATCAGAATCTGAAGAGGAGAGGGCAAAGATAAGAGAGTTCATGGAGAACGTGAGGAAGGCACTAAGAGGCGAGAGACAGTTCACTCTCATAATAGAGGATCCATATGGAAACTCGCTCATAAGGCCTCCAAAAGGGAGGGAGGATAGATTAGAGACACAAGGCTTAATAAGTCCAGAGGAGGAAGGTAAGTGATGTCCTCATCATCTTCCGGAAAGCAGGGCCAGGAGGCTAAGAAGAAACGTAGGAGAAGGCTCAGAGACATGACGCTCCCACTTATAGCAGCTGGACTCCTCAAGTTTCCTGAAGCTAAGGAGTACGAGAGAATAAAGGTTGACCCCAAGCTTCTCATAGTGATCTCAATAATATTCATAGTTGTCGTACTTGCACTAAACTTCGTCTGAGGACGTGTTAAGTAGATATCTTATGAATCTCTCAGGGGTAGGCTCTACAGCGCCCTTATTGACCAGACTATTCCACCGGTCTACAAGTCTCTTATACTCCTCCTTCGCTCTCCTGATCTCGATAACTGCCCTGTACTCGACATCGAAGTCGTGTGGAGGACCTATCCCTATACCTGGACAGAAGTTTACTGCTTTGTCAAGTACCTCAAACTTCACTATGTCTCCATCTATCCAGTATATGAATGGGTAGAACCTGCATACTAGCGGCTTTATGTCATGTATCTTACATATCAGGCGGTCTCCAACGTATCTGTTAAATATGCAGGAGCCGTCTGGCCTCTTTGCAAGGATCATGTAGTACTCTCCGTCCTCGAGAGCTATCTCGGGGTAGTCCCATCCTGTCGTTAGGTCTTTTTTGAAGAATGTTACAAAGCTAAGAGGATCTATACCTAGTTTTTTGTGGATCCTCAGCAGATCGACGTGGGTCACAGGTATCCAATATCTTTTGCAGCATTCTCCGCAGAGTGTGCACTTGAAGTATATTTTTGGAGCTATGTAGCCTCGGACCATCTCTTGAGTAAATATGTCTGAGGCAGGTATTTAAGAGAGAAGGTCTCTAGACTATATCATGAGCGTAGAGAGCCTCAAGCTACGTTATCACATTTTTGATGAACGTGGAAAAATTGTGATTAGTCCAGAGTTCGAGAGAAGCCTGCGAAAGGCAGGGTATGGAGTATACAAGCATGCAACGGTAGAGCTGTGCCACTGGACGAAGAGAGCGCTGACCGAGCTCAGAAGCTGCTATAAGGTGAAGTTCTATGGAGCTCCCTGGGGAGGTTCTCATAGATGTGTGGAGATGTCACCTCTCGGGATGATATGTTTAAACAAGTGCATATACTGCTGGAGACCGGCAGAATCATACGACTACTACATACCTAGACCTGAGGAGGTGTACGATCCTGAAGACATAGTGGAGGGCATACTGAGAGAGAGAAGAAGACTACTCTCAGGATATTTCGGCCATCCAAGATGCACCCGCGAGAGAGTGGAGGAAGCACTGAGACCGACTCACTGGGCCATATCGCTGTCAGGAGAGCCCTGTCTCTACCCGAAGCTTCCCGAGCTGATACTGAAGCTGAGAGAGGATCCTAACATAAGGTCAATATTCGTAGTGACTAATGGTAGAGTACCAGAGATGATAGAGAGAATGAATAGAGAAGATGCACTACCGACGCAACTATATCTCTCTCTGACAGCACCAAACGAGGAACTCTACTACAAGATTCACGTACCAATACTTAGGAGAGAATCAGCATGGAGAGACTTCAACAGAAGCCTAGAGCTACTCTCAACCGTGAGGACTAGAACAGTGATAAGACTGACACTAATAAAGGGAGTGAATACAGACGACAGACATGTACGAGAGTTTGCAGAACTAATAAAGAAGGCAAATCCACACTTCATAGAAGTCAAAAGCTACATGAGCCTGGGATACTCGCTCTACAAGATAGGCAGAGAAGGAATGCTAAGGCATGAAGAAGTGAAAGAATGGTCCAAGAAGCTACTAAACGAGCTAAATAGAGATGTCGAGAGATTCGAACAGGTGGATGAGAGCTTAGATTCAAGAATAGTGCTTCTACAGAACAAGATTAGAAGAATAGAAAGACAGATAAGAGAAGTAAAACCAAAAGTAGAGTAATCACGAGCATAATATCAAGGTAGAACTAACGATGCTGAAGAGCATAAATATTAGAAATTTTAAAGGAATAAGAGAGCTAGATGAACCAATAAGTTTATCAAAGATAACAGTACTCATAGGAAGAAATGAGTCTGGGAAAAGTTCGATACTTGAAGCAATCTACCTAGCAGCATCTGCTACACAAGGATTCGCAGACCCTATTATGAGGACCTCGACAATAAACGTGTTATCTAGGAAATACTTATCCTTACGTAACCTAATATTTAAAGGTAGTGACGATCTTGAGATAGAGCTTGACATCGATCATCAAGATAAGAGAGAAAAAAATCACAGTCTTGGCATCACCCTACGAGGAGGTTATCAGAAAGAATGTTGAAAAATATGGTGCTGACATTGTCAAGAACTTAAATGAGAGATTAATGAGACTTAAAAGAGAATTTGTAAGAATGAGAAAAAGATTACAGAGACTGGAGAAAATAGCTAGACTGATGACCATGTTAAGTATGGAGCTTGTTCAGCTAGTACGTTTAGAAGAGGTCTCACTTGCCGAGAAGGACCTTGAAAAGGATATCGAGAGAAAGCTTGAAGCATATTCTTCAGGACCTATGCATGATACTCTATACCTATGCACTCTTATGAACAATAAAGTTAAAAACCTAGCGTTAGCAGTCTCTCACCGTTATGGCTCACTAACATCAGTAGTAGGAGCACGATTTAGCACGAAAGTGAGACCTATTCTCATAGATGTCATCGAGAGAGGTAGAGCGCTCCTACAGAGGATACTTAAGCTAGCCTTAGAACAGGGACTTGGAGGAAGAATAAGAGAGAATATTAACAGGTACATTGAGGTTATAGAGGATCTAGATTTCATACCTGGATCCTCACTCATAGAACCCGTGAAATGTGTGGTGAAATATCGAGGGGTAGATAGACCTATAGAGATAGACCTCTGCAGTTATGGTATAAGAAGCTTTATAACAATGATCCTTGCCTGCATAGTCGCAGAACAGGAGAAAAACTCCGTGATACTCATAGAAGAACCAGAAAACACGCTGCACCTAGGTCTAATAAGAAAGCTTTCTGAAGCACTAGTAGAATTTTCAGAGAAAAACGTGCAAATCATATTAAGTACACACAACATACAACTAGTAAGAGAACTTATACACACATTATCAAAGAGAGAGAAGGATCTAAATACTCTAAGTATAGTAGCAGTAAAAAGAGACCATATAACAGGAAAAACAACAATAATCAACTATACAGGAGAGGAAACTGAATTAAACATAGAAAGACTAGGTTATGATCTTATACAAGTAATATAAGATGGTTACCCTCATATTAACAGAAGGCACACGCGACAGCATTCCTTAAGACCCTCGGAGAGCTCTGCGGAATATTAAGGATAAATAAAAACGCAAAACACGTTACATCTAGAAGAATAGTTGATTCTCTCTTTATAGGACACATAGATGTGTACGGTGTTACGGATAGATTAATGATAGTCCCTTGCGGTGGTTTTAGAACCATAGAGCTAATTTTAAGTAATATATTATACTCTTTCCATAGCAGATTTAAGAAATACCTATTAATAAGCTATATATTTTGAGAATGATACCCAGAAATAATATATGAGAAACTTAGAATTAATGAATGTAAAGTCTATATAATAATAGATAAGGACTGTATCGATAGTCTTGAAAGGAAATTATCAACATTATGCGAAAAGTTGAGTATAAAGTATCTAAAAAATGAAAAAAGAATTCCTCTAGAAATACTTTCAATAGACATATCTGACATAGAATTTCAACATAATCATAATACATACACATTAAAATTACTATGCTATAGACAGACTCTTGAAGATATTATATTAAACATATTAAATGACTGTAATACAGAAAATACGGAGAAGTTCTTACGAATAGTTAATGAATTTCTAAAGGCTAACGCAAAATTATCAAATGCAATCAAAGGATCATTATTTCTATTTGGAAGTTCTCTAAACGAGCAATTTAATACTATAATTTCAGAAATTAAATTATGTAAAAAAGATAACAATATATGCCAAGATATTACCAGGATATTTTATTATAGATAAGATGTATGCTTGTGTTTTTGTTGTCTTTGGTCCTGCTGGCGTTACCGATTATTGGTAACGCGTCTCTCTTTAAAAAAGCAGGGAAAGGTCCCGGCCTTTGTCCTGTATCTTTGATTTTGTGTGTTTTGTTGAGCATGTTTGCTGGGGTTTTTCCTTGTCTGTTTTTGGTGTGTATTGTATTTTTATGGTGGTTCTTCTTCGTTGTTTTCTTCCTGTGGTGTGAATATTTGTATGAATTTTCTTCCTTTCTCTGTTATTGTGTTGTATATGCATTTTATTCTTTTTCCTGCTCTCTTTATGTATCCTTCATATCTTTCTATTAGTCCTAGCTTCTCTGCAAGTTTGATTATTTTATGACCGTGTCTCCATGTTCTTACCATTCTCAGTGTCTCTCTTGTGTAGGGGTCTCTGTGTCTGTTCTTTCTGAATCTTTCTATTTCTTTTAGTAGTCTCAGAAGCATTCTTGCGTGTCTGTTTCCTAGATATGCGTGTAGTGAAGTTGTAAATATCTTGAAGCTCATGTTTTCACGAAGTTTTTTGTCTTATAGGTTTATAAGTTTTCTGTTATTTCAATCTTTTAAGAGTACTTGCTTTGCTATACTTATACCTTTCTGAGAGTACTATGGTCTCGTTTTTAAGCTCGAGAGACATCTATATATGTGAAGGAGATCAGGATTATTCCTCTTAGAACCATTCCTGATGTGAGACCTGGAGACGATTTAGCTCTTCTCATATTCGATGCTTGTCGTAGAGAGGGGGTTGATCTGGAAGATGGGGATGTTGTTGTGGTCTCTAGTAAGGTGGTGTCCAAGTCTGAAGGTCGGATAGTGGATCTAGATTCTGTTAATCCGGGTGCTGATGCCTTGGAGCTATCTCGGAAGGTAGGGATTGACCCTAGACTTGTACAGCTTATACTTGAGGAGGGTGATGTTCTTAAGATTAAGAGAGAGCTCATAATAACTTACAGGAGAGGTATCGTATGTGGTAATGCTGGTATAGATATGTCGAATGTTGATGGAAGCGGTAGGAGAGTAGTCCTGCTCCCCGAGGATCCTGACAGATCTGCAAGAGAGATAAGGAGGCGACTCATGGAGCTCTCTGGCAGGAAGGTTGCTGTGATAGTGGTGGA
Source organism: Thermoproteota archaeon (assembly GCA_013153275.1). Classification (GTDB taxonomy): domain Archaea; phylum Thermoproteota; class Thermoprotei; order Thermoproteales; family Thermocladiaceae; genus JAADER01. The sequence goes on along the minus strand of JAADER010000007.1, from coordinate 6,221 downwards.
CACCTGTGGGAGACCTTTCAGGAGGGGGGCTGTGAACTTCGCGATAGGGATAGCTGGGATAAGACCTTTCAGAACCTATGTAGGTAGGAGGGACAGGTATGGATATGTTATGCAGAGAACAAATATATGCATAGTAGACGAGATAGCCGCCGCGGCAGAGCTAGCTATGGGACAGGGAGATGAGGGGATACCCGTGGTGATTGTGAGAGGAGTAGACTATGAGGAGTGTGAGGATTGTACAATAATGGATGTAGTCATGCCTAGAGAGGATTGGCTATTTAAGTAGTCTAGCTCTGACATATGTAAGATGGAGAGACATAAATAACAGGTTAAGCACGATGATCTGCACAAGAACGGGAAATGCATAGCTAACAAGCAGCGAGACAGCTGCCAGTGAGACGAGCTCGAGACATATGTAAGATATGTTCCACCTGGCATCAACATGGTGCGAATACATTTCTTCAACACATCTATCAACTAGATAATACTGCACGCTCAGAAATGCGGATGTAGATAAGGCAAGAAGAGTAGAAACATATACCATGACTCTCAGGTTAGTAATGTAGGCTCCTCTAAGCGAATACTCAATAATGTATAGCACTACCTCTCCTAGAGATATAAAGTACAATATAGATAGAGCCTTCCTAAACATTGAGATATCTCTGTTACGTATGTTCCTTAACGCTCGTGAGATGGAGAAGTATCCGAATACCGATAGCAGGACCACGGGAACGATAGGTATGAGTCCTATAAGGCTGTTCAGGATTAGTAGGAAAAACATCACTAATGATGGGCCGACATGTGTGAGAAGTATTACAGGTGTTGAAAATATTTCAAGTTTTTCTATAAGAAATTGTGATAATGGGTATATTATGAAGATGAGTGAAAGTATAGAAGTTATTTTAAAAAGATATTCAAAAAACCTTAACAGATTTTCACGTATCCTCATCTAGGCTCCTCAGTCTCCTGCCGAGTCTATAATTATGTCTGGTCTATGTCTTCGATACCGTCTCTACAAGTTTCACCATCCTTATATCACTATGAGCTGATGTATGAACGGGTGTAGACCTCTGAATATGAAGTCTAGTGCTACTCCTAGGAACACGAATCCAAACACCAGCCTTATTATCCATACAGGTGCCCTAGGAACCAAGTGTGCTCCTATCCATGCTCCTGCGGCTGTGCCAGCTCCTAGACATACTGCTGCTACTATGTCTACGAGTCCTTGCGCTATCTTGAACCCTGCGCTCACGACTGCCATGGATATGAAGGATGGTAGTGATGTTCCTATTGCTATCTTTACTGGCGAGCCTAATATGTATATGAATGCCGGTACTAGGGCGTATCCTCCTCCTAGTCCGACTATTCCTGTTATTATGCCTATGAAGAACCCTATCAGTGCCTTTGCTAGTGCGCTTCCTGGAACTCTGTTTCCTGTTTTTTCTGGGAACTTTCCTCTTCTAAGTCCCTCATATATCATTCTTATGGATACGTATAGGAATGCGCCTCCAAGTATTAGATATAGGAGCCATGGTTCTTTATAAACGTACATGAATATTATTGAGCCTATAGCGGATCCTACTGCACCAGACACTGCAATGATCTTTACCGTACTATAATCAACGTTTCTGAGCCTTATGTGTGCTGCCGCTCCCGAGCACGCTGTGACTATGACCGCAGTTATAGTGGTTCCTATCGCTGTTGCTACTGGATACCCAAACAGGAGTATCAGTGCCGGAAGCATGATCACGCATCCTCCTATCCCCAGGAACCCTCCTATTATTCCTGCTATAATGCCAACTATCACCATCAGTGGAACCTTCAGTATCAGTGGTAACATGTCTTTCAGATAGGTTCCATATCGTGCATGAGAAATAAATATATGAGTTTCCAAGTGGAAAATTTTTGCCATGTCTTTCGAGCTGGACGAGGTTGACATCGCTATAATATCGCTGCTTCAGAGAAATGGCATAATGTCGACTCGGGAGATAGGCAGGTTCGTCGGTCTATCTCATACAGCCATAGGTAAAAGATTGAGGAGGCTTCCTATAAAAGTTACTGCAGTGTTCAGTAAAGATATAGTTAGAGGAATGATCCTCGTCATAGGTAAGGTCAGGACTTCGTCTGCTATAGAGGAGATGATAAATGTCTTTAAGGACTGTCCTAGAATGCTTATGTTTGCTTCTGGAGGATCAAATAGATATATGGCTCTAATGTTTGCAGAGGATCCTACAGTGATAGACTGTATATCACTTGACTGTGAGATAAGAGCATATCACGAAGTTGAGGAGAGTAGGACATATATACTAGATAGAGTACATATTCCAGACTACATCTACATAAAGATCCCAACAGAGAGAAGAGACGTTGCTCCATGCGGAAGAAACTGCTCGACATGTAGAAGGTTTAAAGAGGGACTCTGCCCTGGATGTCCAGCAACGCGTTACTATAGGGGTCCACTTATCGCTAGGAGGAGAAGATCCTCTAGTCCATGAATGTTCTCACCTTTAGCCCTCCGTCTCTCAGCGTTTTTACGAAGAGCTCTACATCTTCTCGAGGTGGTCTCTCTATCTTGAAGCTTGTCAGGACCGGCCTATATACCGTATATATGTTCACTATATCTGGCTCTACTCTTTGAAGTATATTCCTCATATTTCTAGCATCTTCCTCAGAATAGTTTAATAGCACATTCCCACTGGAGTCAACATATTTGAGAAGTAGAACCTGTATAGCAAGCTCACAGCTCAGCTCCTTCCTAGCTCTCACAAGCCCTTCAATTACTGATCTCAGCCTCAGCTCGGTGTGAGGCCTATTTATGAACAGAAACTTCTCCTCAACTGCAGTGTCTAGCTTTGCCTCTATGTGATCAACCCACCTCAACGCCCTTATCACACTGTCAATATTCAATGTGCTGCTGTTAGTGAACGCTCCTAGTGACTTAATACCATATTCGTTACATATCTTTCTGATCTCTCTACAGAGCTCCTCGAGCTCAGGGTACAGTGTTGGCTCTCCGTTTCCTGAAAGATCGACTGTATCCGTCTCCACTCTCTTGAGAGCGTCCTCAAGATATCTCGTGACTTGATCCACCGTGACCTGTATGGGTGATTCTTCTGGTCTCAGTATCTTCACTATTGTTCTTCCTCTCAGGCAGTATATGCAGTCGAACGAGCATACTTTCTTGAGCGGGTACAGATTTATTCCTAGGCTTCTTCCTCTTCTGCGTGATTGTACTGGACCATATATTACTGCTCTGTGCTTTGCTGGACATCTTGTGCAGTCTCCTAGACAAGGTGAGTATGGTATGATGTTCTCAGCGCAGGTCATTTACATCATCCTCAGTAAGCCGAAGGATTCATCACGTCTTCTCTTCTAAACTTTTTCGGAGCTCCTCTATATATCTGTTGCATTCGTCTATGAATCTGCAGTATCTGCAGGATGGGTGGTCCTCGCCTCTGAGTCTCCTGTTAACTATAGTACATATGTGTCTTACATAGTATTTTGGTAAACATTTAACACATATTATAGTATCACCTTTCAGGTATGCGACCTCTGCGAACTCTATATCTCTGCCACATATGCTACATCTAAACTTCATTACAAGATATGTCAGACATAGCTTAATAACTCTGCTCTAGCCTATAGTGTAGACGAGTTCATGAGGTTTAGACCGTTGACGTTGGAGGAAGGTAGGTTCCTTGTAAGGCTTGCGAGAAGAGCTATAGGTGAGTACGTTAGGTATGGTAGGAAGATAGAACCTCCTCCTGATACTCCGGAGAAGCTTCTCAAGCTCACGTATGGTGTCTTCACGACGCTGGAACTATATTTTGAGGACGGGTCAACAGAGTTGAGGGGATGTATCGGGTTCCCACAGGGAGTATACCCGCTGGCTAGGGCGGTCATAGAGAGCGCGATAGCAGCGGCAACGGAGGATCCTCGATTCGAGCCTGTGCGTCCTGACGAGCTTGACAGGATAGTTATAGAGGTCTCAGTGCTGAGCCCGCTTGAGGAGCTCAGAGTGAGATCGCCTAAGGAGTATCTGACAAAGATAAAGATAGGAGTACATGGACTAGTCGTTAAGAGAGGAATACTCTCAGGACTACTGCTACCACAGGTCCCAGTAGAGTACTGCTGGGACGTCATCACGTTCCTCAACGAGGTGTGCCAGAAGGCTCTCATGCCACCAACCTGCTGGACAGACGAGGACACCACTCTATATATCTTCGAGGCCCAGATATTTAAAGAGTTAAGACCCAACGGCGAGGTCATAGAGAGAGATCTAGTGAAAGAGTATGAGGAACGTTGTGAAGGCGGATCTACATCTACACACAGTATATAGCGACGGTGTAGATAGTCCGGAGAGGTACATTCACGAGGCCTTGAGACAGGGATTCAGAGCGATATCAATAACAGACCACAACACCTTCAGAGGCAGCATCCACGCGTTGAGATACTTGAAGGAAAGTGACATCACCAACATACTGTTACTGCCAGGAGCAGAGGTGAGAACTAATATAGGAGATGTCCTCGTGTACTGTATTGACCCTCAGAATGATGATTTTCCTAGAGATATAGATGAGCTACATGACTGGGCTCTAGAGAGAGACTGCATTCTAGTGCCTGCTCACCCACTTGACGTACTTAGGCACGGTATTGGTCTGCTAAATCTCTTTAGATATCGTTGGGACGCTGTTGAGACCCATAATGGAGGGGTCATCGTTCCTCTCCTCAATAATGTGACATATGCATTAGCTAGAAGACTATCTCTTCCTTGTATAGGTAATAGTGATGCTCATTGTGTATCAAATATAGGTACATGTTACTCTCTCATATATGTTGAGGATCTAAGTATAGAGGAGGTTATGAAGAGCATAAGGAGAGGATTAGTAAGACCGGTCGAGAGGGGCTTCAGCACTAGGCTATGGAGGAGGATGCGGAGCATTGTTCTGAGAAGGATCAGAAGAACTCGAGGAACTTCTTAATTATCGATAGAACACAGTAGTCGAGCTCTCGATCTGCTTCAACGTATATGCTTTTTTCACCTATCTTAAGCATATATATGTGTATTCCAGACCTATCCATATGTAATATATTGTCAAACTCTATTGAGGACGCTATAACTGTAGGATCTATGAAGAGCTCGCCTGCTCGCTCGATAACCATGTTGTTCTTCAGGATAGCACCGGCTCTGAGTCCTAGAAGCTTGACGAGGTCTGACAGGGTTGAGGGCACGTGGCTTACCTGTATTATGAAGTATCCTTGTATAGTCTTTTCAAGCCTATCAACTCTCTCCTCGAGCTCTCTTATCCCTGTCTCTATTCTAGATACTGTGGAGGATATGTTTGCTAGATAGGTGCGAAGCTCCTCGACTATCTGATTTATAGATAAAGATGGTTGCTGAGGTACCTGTTGTATAGGTGGCGGTACCTGTGGAGTGCTGTATCTGTCTTTCTTCTTTGTAAATTTTTCAAATACCATGTAGTCTAGGTCTACGGCTAGGTATATACGCGTATCGCTTAGATCTCTACGCTCTAGGTATAACTACATATCTCTCGTGTATTCTCTTTAGGTCTCTATAGATGTTTTCAAACATTTTCGAAACTTCTTGACGTACTGCCATGTCAGCCTTGTCTAGATCTCCAGTCTCGATCTCTCTCACATATGTTAATATTAGGCGTCTGACGTTCTCTGGAAGTGCCTGGTAGGTCTCTATGAGATCCTCTCTTCGTTTAAGTACTAGAACATGTAGTAGATATCTCACTATATCCTTCACCTCGCTCTCTGTCAGATAGATCTTTCTCACAAGGTTCTCAAGTGGATCACGTTCTACACTACTCGCGAAAGGGTTTTCCCTCCTTCTTGCTCAGGTACTTACGTACTAGCTCTGGACCGTAGTCTTGTAATGCTATCTCTGCTATGTCGACAAGCATTGTCAGCTTCTCCGCTAACCTTCTACCTCCTATAGCTTTCACGAAAGTCTTCTTCGATAGCTTCTCTCTTAGCTCACTTATCGTGTTCTTGAGGTCCTCTAGTATCTTCTTAACGTCCTCGTTCGAGTATCTCGACTCCCCTGTCACTAATACGCAACGGACACAGAATCTTAAATGCGTTACTACTGTGTATCACCTCGAGCTCTTTTAGCTCTAAACTGTCTAGGTTACTCCTAAGAATGAATAGTATGGCACCTCCGTATCCAGCACCGCTGATTTTCGCACCGGCGA
>JAADER010000002.1 GCA_013153275.1 Thermoproteota archaeon | reverse complement strand
TTACTATTGGTACGAATACGAATTCTTCTACGTTTATGCTTGCTGTTTTTGGGTATCCTTCTCTTAATATGTCTATTGATACTATTAGGAGTATTATCCCTCCAGCTATCTCGAGGTCTGGTGTCTTTATTGAGAATACTTGTAGTAGTGCTGGTCCTGCTACTGCAAAGAGTATGAGTATTACTGGTACTCCTACTCCAACTAGCTTATCTATCTTTTTTAAAGTTCTCTCATCAGCTTGTGCTAGAACTGGTGCCAGTAATGGTATTGCACCTGTTGGATCTATTATCGCTAATAATTGTACTGCCATGAATAGAGTATTCATGAGTGCCTTCTCCAACATTGCTTAAGATTAGGAAGTAACATATTTTAATCCGGACTCACCTGTTAACATGAGTGGAACCTGACATAGTTAGTAGAGCGTTAGAAGCATTGAGAAGATATTCTCTCTGCGATCACTGTCTTGGAAGACTCTTCGCTAGACTTGGCTATGGGTTAGAGAACGATGAGAGAGGAAGATCTCTTAAGAATGTGATATTTCTACATCTCCATGGTAGAGCTAGTCAAGAAGATACTCTCTCAGACATAGTGAAGCTCGCTGAGAGCGGTCATGAACCATCTCTTAGGTATCTCAGAGATGTTCATGGTATTAATGTTGAGGTGAAGAAGTGTTATATATGTGGAGGAGAGCTGTTCAATAATGTTGATTATCTTGTTAAGAACATAGTTGATAAAATTCATGAGGAAGGTATAGAGTTCAAGACGTATCATGTTGGTACTAGAGTTCCTAAGGATGTTCTTATGAGAGAGCTCGAGGTTGCTACTAATGTTGGATCTGAGTGGGCTGAGTCGATAAAGAGGGAGCTTAATAGGTTGATAGGAAAGAAATTGAAAGATCTCTTACCTGATAAGATTTTTGAGAGACTTAACCCAGATGTAGAGATCATAGTTGATATATGTACTGGCAAGATTGATATTGAAGTTAAGCCACTGTACGTCTATACTCGTTATAGGAAGATCATTAGAGGAGTATCACAGGTACAGCTCAGACTTAATGTGATAACCTCGTTACAGAAGACTATCAACGATAACATATGTAGTAGACTAGGTGCACGTGAAGCCATAGTTCACGCATCAGGTAGAGAGGATACCGATGTGAGGATGCTTGGAAGAGGTAGGCCACTTGTGATATCTTTCATAAATCCTCGAAGAAGACCTAGCGAGAACGAGCTTAGAGATGTCATCAGGCTTGAGGATGAGCCTTTCGAGCTTTCTATTACTGATGTAAAGATCGTTAACAGGAGAATGATAGAGAAATTGAAGGGGGAGGCTACTAGGCACGTCAAGATATATAGAGCTCTCGTACTGTTATCACAGGACGTTACTGATGAACAGATTAGGTCGTTAGAGGAGTACTTTCATAATAGGCAGATTGTTCAGTATACTCCACGTAGAATAAAGAGAAAGTCTCCTAAGAAGCGTAGAGTCAGGATGGTGTATGAGCTGAAGGTGATCAAGCTATGTAGTAGACTTCTCGAGCTCATAGTTAAGTGTCAGGGAGGTCTATATGTTAAGGAGCTTATAACAGGTGATGAGGGAAGAACAAGTCCGAGCATAAGCGATGCTCTTGGTCAAGATGTTAGACCTCTCCTCCTCGATGTTCTTGATGTGTTAGATTAGTCTAGTGCCTCTGCTAGAACTATGAGGAACTTCCTGTTATTACAGGTAGCTATGTCAAGTATCTTAACTATTCTTATCTTTGTTCCAGGTCTTATCGCATTATAGTCTTCTGATAATCTTTTTTGACATCTCTCATCTATTATGTTATATGTTGTGACTATTCCCTCAATTATGTTTGGCGTATATGGTATTGCTATCTTTATCGGAAGCTCCTCTACTATGACAGGTGTCAGTGCTTCACCTGTGAGGAGACATCTCTCGACTCTTGGAAGATTGACTCTGCGGACCTCTACGACTCTGTATCTTCTACCAACTTTGAGCTTCGCCATACATGCTTGATATAGTGGGCATCTTCTACACTCTTCAGGTATTGAAAATATCTTGAAGACGTGTCCTATCCGTGCCTGTCCTTCACCTATCAGTGTTAGTAGTCTCTTTCCTCTAATCTCAAGCTGCACCCTTCTACTCTTTTTGAACAAGTGTTTAAGTATTTTTCAAGAAGAATACCTTGATGCACTCAGAAGTTAGAGAGATTGAAAAGGGGGATAGGAAGGTCGAGATACTGTACAAGCTTGAGAATGAAGAGACTAATCCAGAATGGGGATACTATCCTCATAAGAGACCTATAGATATGTACATAAAGTATGGATTCGTAGTACTTGACAAGCCTAGAGGACCTACAAGTCACGAGGCTGTAGCATGGTTGAAGAGACTTCTAGGACTACGTAAGGCTGGTCATGCAGGTACGCTAGATCCAGGTGTCTCTGGTGTACTACCTGTAGCGTTGGAAGAGTCTACTAAGGCTCTTCAAGCAATCTCACAGAGTGTTAAAGAATATGTAGCAGTTATGAAGCTTCATGAAGATGTTCCTGAAGATAAGCTTGTAGAGGTTCTGAAGCTTTTTGAAGGAGAGATATATCAGAAGCCTCCTCTAAGATGCGCAGTCAAGAGGCAGCTTAGAACGAAGAGAGTATATAAGCTCGAGCTTCTCGAGAAGAACGGTAAGTACTGTATCATAAGGATGGTTGTTGAAGCTGGAACATATGCTAGAAAACTCATCCATGACATAGGTGAGGTTCTGGGATGTGGAGCTAACATGAGAGAGCTGAGAAGAACAAGAGCAGGTCTATGGACCGAGGATGAGGCTGTCACATTGAACCAGATACGTGAAGCATATTTCATATGGAGAGAGACTGGTTATGAGGATCTTCTAAGAAGATATATTAGACCAGTAGAGGACATGGTTAAACACTTACCAAAGATATGGGTAAGAGACTCAGCAGTTGACGCATTATGTCATGGTGCTGCTCTTGCAGCTCCTGGAGTAGTTAAGTTAACAAGCGATGTTGAGAAGGGTAAGATGATTGCTCTCATGACGTTGAAGGATGAGCTTATTGCTCTTGGTGTAGCCACCATGTCTGCAAAAGACATACTTGGGGCAAGTAGGGGTATCGTCGCTAAGGTTACTAGAGTAGTAATGAAGAGAGGTACCTATCCTAAGTTGTGGAAGAGTGCTAAGGAGAAGGGTGAGGTCAAGTTTCAGTAGGTTACTGTCCTTCTAGGAGCTTCTTGAACTCCTCGTATGCTCTCTTTACCTCTTCTACGCTTGCCTCATCCTCTAGTGTTGATACGTCTCCTAGTGGCTGTGCTAGGAGCACTGCCTTTATCAGTCTTCTCATTATCTTTCCACTTCTAGTCTTTGGTAGCTTTGTCACGAAGTATATCTCTGCTGGCTCTGCTACAGGTCCTATGCTTTTTCTCACCCATACTTTGAGCTCCTTGACTAGGTCTGGTGATGGATTGTAACCTTGTCTCAGTACTACGAATGCTACAGGTACCTCACCTTTCACGGGGTCTGGTTTCCCTACTACTGCTGCCTCTGCTACTGCTGGATGCTGTACTAGTGCTGACTCTATCTCTGCTGTTCCTATTCTATGTCCAGCTACCTTCAGCACCTCGTCTGCTCTTCCTAGCACCCATATGTACCCGTCCTGATCCTTCACAGCAAAGTCTCCACTGTAGTAGAGTAGTATTGGGAACTTGCTCCAGTATGTCTTTATGTATCTCTCAGGATCCTTATATATTGTCAGGAGCATTCCAGGCCATGGAGTCCTTATTACGAGGTACCCCTTCACTCCTGGTGGGCATGGTTCTCCTTTCTCGTTTACTACATCAGCATCTACTCCTGGTATTGGCATAGCGTTTGTTCCTGGCTTAAGTGGTATGAGCTTCAGTCCTGGTGTGTGTGATATCATTATTATTCCTGTCTCAGTCATCCACCATGTTGATGATGCTGCACAGTCCTCATTACAGAGGTTCTTGAAGTACCATCTCCATGCTTCTGGATTTATTGGCTCTCCAACAGTGTGAGCTATCCTCAGTGTTGATAGATCATGCTTCTTTATCCAGTCCTCTCCATACCTCATGAACATTCTTATTGCTGTCGGAGACGTGTAGAATATTGTTACTCCATATCTCTCAATTATTGACCACCATCTGTCAGGTGCTGGATAGTCTGGTGCACCCTCATACCATATGAAGGTCAGTCCAGTCAGTAGTGGTCCGTATAGGTTGTATGAGTGACCTGTTATCCATCCTATGTCTGCAGTGTTGAAGAATATGTCATCGTCACGTACATCAAATATCCACTTCATTGTTGCGTATAGTCCTACAGCATATCCTCCTATGTCGTGTACTATACCTTTCGGTTTTCCTGTTGTTCCTGATGTATAGAGTATGAATAGCATGTCATCGCTCTTCATTCTCTCTGGCTCTACGTAGACGTTCTTTGGAACATCCTCCATTAGCTCGTCGAAGAATAGGTCTCTACCCTTGACAACATTTATGTCATCTAGACCTACTCTACGTATGACGATTACCTTCTCCACCGTTGGGCACTGTTTTACTGCTTCATCAACAACATCCTTGAGTCTCAGTATCTTTCCTCTTCTGTACATTCCATCAGCTGTCACAACTATTCTCGATTCAGCATCCTTGATCCTCTCTGCTAGTGCCTGTGAGCTGAATCCGCTGAAGACCACGCTATGTGCTGCCCCGATTCTGGCAGTTGCTAGAAGGAATGCTGCTAGCTCAGGTATCATTGGGCAGTAGAAGGTTATTATCTCTCCCTTCCTGACCCCTAGCTTGTTCTTCAACATGTATGCTATCCTGTTAGTCTCTCTCCATAGGTCATAGTATGTGAGCTTTCTGACCTCTGTTGGTTCTCCTTTCTCGTTTACTGGCTCTCCCTCCCATATTAGAGCTACCTTGTTCTTACGTCCCTGCTGAAGCTGCCAGTCTAGGCATAGGTAGCTCATGTTTGTCTCAGCACCGACGAACCACTTGTAGAATGGTGGATTACTTGCGTCGAGGACCTTGTCCCACTTCTTGAACCAGGGAAGCTCCTCCGCTATCTTTGCCCAGAACTCCTCAATGTTTTTAAGACTCTCCTCTCGAAGCCTCTTAAACTCCTCGATGTCTACTGTCCTGTCTCTCCAGCTTGGGGGGATTATCTTCTCGTTGAATGGTAACGCTGTCTCGGACATCTTGTGGATATTACGTTTCGCGACTTTATTTACTATATTCAGAATCTATAATGAAAAAACTGTAGAATAGTCGCAATAGTATTTGCACATGAGCACA
>JAADER010000060.1 GCA_013153275.1 Thermoproteota archaeon | reverse complement strand
CTGCAAGACCTCAAGATAGAGTACGACATTGCTGATTACGTACAGCCTAATCCTTCGCTAGTAATAGCTGAACAGGTGCTCGAGCAGTGCCATAAATACAGGCCGGACAGCATCATAGCGATTGGAGGAGGCTCGGTAATAGACACATGCAAGGTAGTAGCTGCTGCATACTTCTCGGGTATGAAGATAATAGACATATTCATGGGGTCACAACCAAGAGGAAAGATACCGCTCATAGCTGTAAACCTGACTCATGGCTCGGGATCAGAGGCAGATAGATATGCCGTGATAACGGACGAGAACACGAAGATCAAGAAGGGACTTGCAAGCGACGTCTTCTATCCAACATACTCGATAGATGATCCAACTCTAACAGTAACGTTACCAAGAAGCCAGACAGCATATACGAGCATAGACGCATTCTATCACTGCCTAGAGTCTTCATCGAGCATAGTCTCATCACCATTCACTAGGACACTCGCAGTGGAGGCAATGGAGAAAATCTTAGAGTACCTCCCGAGAGCGTTCATAGATGGCTCAGACCTAGAGGCAAGGTACTGGCTTCTCTATGCATCACTGCTGGGGGGAGTATGTATAGACAACTCCAGGACACATATAGTACACGCGGTCGAGCACGCAATAAGCGGACTAAGGCCAGAGGTGGCACATGGTCTCGGACTAGTCATAGTAGGTCCTAAGCTCATAGGATACATATATAGCAAGGTTCCCGAAAAGTTCCTCATACTTAGAGAGTTTATCCCAGACCTAAAACTGAGAAGCGATGAGCATAGAAGAGTAGAGTTCTTTCTAAAATATATAGCCGAGCAGTACAACATAGAACCAAGATTATCAAGCATAGGATTAGGTAAGGATGATATAAGAGAGATAGTGAGGCTCACATTTGAAGGATCATCACACCTCTTAGCCCTATGTCCCTACAGTATCAGTAACGAGGAACTTGAAAGGATTCTGCTAGAGATCGTTTAGTGACGTCTTCTACGATATGTCACCGCTAGAACGATGATAATTATGATAAGCACTATTATGATAGCGAGCTCAACATACAGTAAGGTTAACGTAGATGAAGAGCTGGCTCCTCTAGTGGATGATGTAGATGTTACGTTATGTTGACTCAGCACTCCCAGCGCAACATAGGGATCAACACCTGCTCTTCCAAGCTTGTAGAACAGTGATGGGTATCTCCATACATGTCCCTTAAAGTGTATAGTTCTGAGAACCTTAACAAAGTATGATGGATTATTAACGTATTTGAGCATGTATATGTCAGATATCATCCTCGAGACCCACCATGATGGACCATGAAAGCTTGTATGATACTTCTTCAGGAATATATGAACACGTGTCCAGTTGAACGCGAGTATATACGCTACTCCCGAATCTGTCTTAGGATTATATGCTATGACTATGCCAGCAACGTTTCCTCCAAGGATCTTAGATATCTCGTCCTGCTCGCTCCAGGGAAGCAGCTTGACGATGATTCTTCTCTTTCCAGGAGAGGCATCGAAAAGCTGGACATATACGTCATCTTTACAGTAGACTGGTGATGCTATTATGTACACCTTGTCCTGCGAGGATATCATATCGTTATCCATCAGGTACCTATACATCAGGAATCCTGAAAGAAGTCCTGGACACACATGATTGTGAAGCTCAGATGCAAGGAGGAGAAGAGATGGAGCATTATGCGACCACACTGTCACTAGGGTCACAATCGAGAAGGCAGCATACTCGTTCAAACGGCTCGTGAGGATATTCCATACTTTTGAAGGCTCCTTTAGACCGCTCGATATTACACTACTAACATCGAACTTGAATGTATCTATCTTAGCTATACAGTTTCTAACTAATTGTGACGCTGCTTCAGAAGGTGTGAGCGTTCCAGAACGTAATTTGTCCATTATGTTGCTTATACAGTCTCTACTGAATTCAATAAATATGCTCATCTTAGTGTCATTATTGTATACGAATATCCAAGGAGTTGCGTAGACAGGTGAGTGGATTGGAACCATGTTGTATGGAACCACAAATCCCCGAACTATGAAGTACCACGATAGAGGATAGAGATCGAATCCGTCTATCTCGCTGTATTTCAGGTTTGTAAGTAGAAGACAGTGACGAACATTTGATATTTCTAGCTTCTTGGAGACTATTTGGTATAGTTCTCTACTAGCATCTTTCATCATGTTGACTATGTTCCACTTATATGAGAGAGATGTTGCGAAGGCAGTAGTAATGATGTAGATTGCAGTAACTATTAGCAGAATTATGGTTGCACGTGTAGCTATCTTTCTTAGGTCCATGTCGTACTATATTACTTGATCAGTTAATAAGTATTCCTGCCTTATGTATCTAGAGGAACAGCTTAATAGGGACCGTACAGATAGAGACAAGAATGATGAGCCGCGTGCTTCTCGATAGGTGAAGAGTAGGTAACCCGGCTGATTATTTTATAAATTGGATATATATTTCATAGACGTCTAGTACTGTCAGATATGGGAGGAAAATCAAGCACAGGATATGACCTAGAGGATGTTGATGGTATTGGACCAAAGACAGCCCAGATGCTCCAGTCTAGAGGAATAATATCGGCAAGGCATCTAGCACTCTTCACTCCTGAAGAGCTCGTCGACATAACAGACATGACTCCAGATAGAGCAGAGAAAATACTTAGAAACGCTAGAGAGCTAGTGTTCGGACAGAAGAGAGTGCTCAAAGGAAGCGAGCTAGTGAAGACGATGCAGGACATACCACGACTAACGACGGGAGTGAAATCTATAGATAAGCTTCTAGGAGGAGGCCTCGAGCCAAAGGCAACATACGAGTTCGCAGGAGAGTTCGGTACAGGAAAGACACAGCTATGTCACCAGCTAGCAGTCACTGTGCAGCTCCCGAGAGAGAAAGGTGGAGTAGCAGGAGCATGCGCATACATTGATACAGAGGAAGCGTTCTCACCGTCAAGGATAGAGGCCATAGCGAAAAGATTTGGAATAGAACCTCAGCAAGCACTAGATAACGTATATGTTATGAAGGTTGTCAACGCTGCAGACCTAGAGGACCGGATAAAGTTCGACATAGTGAGACTAGTAGAGCAATGTAACGTTAAGCTCATAATAATAGACTCCATAATAGCATTGTATAGGGCAGAGTTCAAAGGTAGAGAGAGACTCGCAGAGAGACAGCAAAGACTCAACTACATTCTAGACTGGCTAATGAGAATCGCAAAAGTATACAACATATACATAGTAATGACAAATCAAGTACTTGATGTACCACTAGGATACATAGAGATAAAGAGACCTGCTGGAGGAAACGTCCTAGCACACGCAGTGACTCACAGACTCTTCCTGAAAAAGTCCAGAGAAGACGTGAGAATAATGGAGGTACTGGACAGCCCTAGACTCCCACATAAGGCAACCGCGACCTTCAGAATAACAGATAAAGGAGTAGAAGATACGTAATATAGATGATGAAAGTCCCGTAACAGAATAATGAAGACGGTTTCCGGCACTGAACCTCTCTGTGAAGAGCTCTTCGTATCAGAGCTAGCTCACCTCCGCACTGCAGGGAACTATCTTAACCATTTTAACCCAACGTTCCCAATAGTCTAGATATAGGGTCTAGAAAGCATCGATAAGCTCTAAAAAGCATAGACTAATCAGAGCATCATGTATAGCATAGAGACCATGAAATCAGATATGTGGAGATACACATTCACTAACAAAGACTTCTCCACTATACCCGCTGAGAAGTATCGGAGATTGATCATAGATATCCAGAAATTATTAACAGAAGATATGGAAAATAGAAAGATTTCAGCAGAAATTAAAATACTGTACTCGAAAGACCTAGATACACACTTACTCAAGTTTGAGACAGAAGACCAATTACTGTACATCTTCGTAACTCCTCAAGGCATCGATATAAAGATAAACAGAGTAGGTATGAAGAGATATCACAGACTTGTGTCGAAAATGTTCTATATTCTTCGAGACTATTCACTAATACTTAGTGAGACTCTATTCTTCTTCAAAGTGAGAGTGAGAAGGCCTCTTCCTAGATAATGGTCTTGAGAGGATTATTTAACACGTGTCTTTATTACCTTCTGCATGAGCAACGTGTTTGGTATATATATACTGTCTCCCTGTTCCGTCTTTATTTTTGTGAACATTAACGTTATATCTTCCACTCTTCCTGATATGTTTTCAGGAATTATTTCAACACTATCTCCTATCTGAAAAGGCTTCCATATCATCAGCACTATACCTGCCGTTATGTTTCCCATTATGCTCCAACCTGCGAAGGCCAGAAATATCAGAGTACCTATCACGAGCATTGTTATTGCTATAACATTTTTCAAAATGTTTAACACATGTAATATCACAAAAATTATTATTAGTATTGTTAGCCACTTAGTTAACTTTCGTATTGCTTCTATGGATGCTCTAGGAATTTTCAATCTTATATGAAAGGCCTCTATAGACTTATCTATAACTCTTATACATATATATCCTCCCAGTATTGTCCATGCAAGATAGAACGCCATAGTAATATATGACAAATAGATCTCCGGAATTGACAACCTTATCACTATTAGAAACACAGCCACCAACATTATTGAAGTCGCTACCTGTCTTCTCACGGAACGATAGAGCTCTTCTCCGATCTCTTTCGTAAAGGCTCTCACTAATATTCTCTCTAGAACTTTTGTGAACACTACGGATATCGCCACTACTACTCCTATGAGCACTATGTAGTATTGTGGGAGAGATAGTAGTTCAGCCAACATTCTATATTATATGATCCCTAGAGAAGTAGCCTTTATTCCTTTCCTCTCTGTCTCTCTGCCGTTAATTGTTATATATAGGGGACATAGATGAGTAGTATGAGACTTGGCTTGTTTGGCTATGGGAAGATGGGAGAAGCCTTTGCAGAGATATTGAAGGAGAAATGTGAGGTATATGTGTACGACATCGTTGAAGAACGTCTCAGAGCCGCAGAGAGCAGAGGACTGAAAGTCTCGCGCTCCCCTCAAGATGTCGCAAAGATCTGTGACATCTGGTTCATATCCGTTAGACCTCAAGATGTTGAAGATCTAGCAAGAGAGATAGGCAGACTCGCAGATCGCAGATTAATCATCTCTATTGTCGCCGGGCTTGAGACCTCTAGACTCGAGACATATTTCCCAGGTAGCAGAGTTGTCAGGTTGATGCCTAACATAAATATTAGGGTCCGACACGCTGTCATAGCCTTGTCAGCCGGAAAGACAGCCACTAGAGAGGACGTTGAGCTTGTGAAGAAACTATTGGAGAATGCTGGAGCTATAATAGAGATACCGGAGAAGCTCATGCCGGCATACACGATGATTGGTGGAGTGACTCCTGCAATAGTAGCATATCTGGCCGATGCTCTGGCCTGGAGCGGCGTCCTGCTTGGACTAGATAGGCAGACGTCTCTTAAGGTTGTTGCCCATATACTGATAGGTACTGGTAAACATCTCCTTGAGAGAAGACCGGACGAGATAATTGAGATGGTTGCTACTCCTGGAGGTGTAACAATAGAAAGTATAGAACATCTTGAGAA
Organism: Thermoproteota archaeon; assembly: GCA_013153275.1. GTDB lineage: Archaea > Thermoproteota > Thermoprotei > Thermoproteales > Thermocladiaceae > JAADER01. The sequence goes on along the minus strand of JAADER010000060.1, from coordinate 18,005 downwards.
GGAAGGTGTTAAAGGAAAGATCATGGAATCTATTAAGCAGGGTCTAGAGAAGGAGAGGAGATTAAAAGGCTAGCCAAACCACCAGTCATCGAGCTGGTCTGGCGTCAACGCCTCGATCTTCCTGAGCGTCGCCTCCTCTCGTACGAGGTCTCTTATCGATATCACACCTATAGGCTTTCCAGACCCGTCAACAACCACTAGATGTCTTATCCTGTGCTGCCTCATCAGTCTAGCAGCTTCCTGAAGAGGCGCATCCTCTCTTATTGTTATGACCTCTCGGGTACATACCTCTCCTACCCTGGTAGTGTTAACGTCTCTCCCTTCAGCTATGCATCGTACAATGTCTTTCTCGGATATCACGCCATAAAGTTTGCTGTCCTCCATAATTACGAGAAAGCTAACACCATTCTTGATCATTGTTTCTGCGGCTTCTCTCAACGTTGCTGAGGGTGTTATTGTTATGAGTTTCTTAGAAGCTACGTCACCTACCTTTACTACCATGATAGATCAGCTCGTGACCCCAAATTAACGGTTTGTGCAATATTGTAACTGTTATACACTACAGAAAGTTCTAATAACTCAGAGCCACTATTACCCATAGGGCAACAATTGCAACTCCGAAGGCGATAACCCCTTTTCGACCTATGTCGAGCATTTTTCTTGCCTTCTCCATATGCATATATTTCCTTCTAACGGTTCTCTCGAACATCATGTACGATGTCAGGAATATTGCATATATCATTGTTGTACAGGAAGCCCATAATAGGCGAAGGATATTCTTCTCGAGAGGTAGCTTAACCATTATAAGCAGAAATATCGCTGGAATGATACCAATAGCAAATAATGTGGGAGCAAACATCAGTCTCAACATGTCTAGCTTAAGCTCTCTCTCAGACATGCCAACTATGAAGACATTGTCAGAGTTTTATGTTTTCAGTCAGGATTAGGCTATGGGTTATAAGTCCCTAGTAAGATACTGAAATTAGATGAGAAGGCAGGGGGGCGTCGCTCCTCTCCTTGCAAGTCTGATACTTGTATCAATATCAATTATGGCATGCATAATTCTCTCAATATGGATGACAATGCTATCCTCAGGTATGTCTATGGTAGCTCAAGCAACGACACACATCCCTAGAATCCTCATTCTTGGTGCATACCTCAATAAGTCAAACGATAGCATATTAGTCTTCTCTCTACATGGAGGACCTAGGGGCAAGTTCATAATCTGTGCTGACGCTGCTGGGAGAATAGCATTCTATGAAGGCACCGATCAAGGATGGATACCAAGATATGTTGGTGGTGGAGTATATCTATATGTGATACGTCTCAAGAGATATCTGAGTAGTGGAGTATACTATTGTAAGCTTCTTCTAGGTGACGGAGAGCTTATAATATTCAAGCTAGTCGTATATTAAAGTAAGTGATGAGCGCGTTGGTAACTGAGCTCTGATGAGCGATGGGCGAGCCTGAGCGCAACACGCTTATTAACACCTAGCGCAGTAAGCACTGAGAGATGTCTACAGTTCAGGAGGAGGCTGGCTTTGACGTTGATAAGTTCATAGAGGAGAGCATAAAGAGGATAAGAGAGCTCAACATAGATAAGGCATTAGCAGCTGTGAGCGGAGGGGTCGACTCGACGACTGCTGCAGTCTTAGTATATCGTGCAATAGGTGAGAGGCTCCTTCCCGTGTTCATGGATACAGGCTTCATGAGGCTAAATGAGCCTGAAAAGGTATGCTCATTATTGAGGAAGGTTCTTCCTACTCTAGAGCTCATAGACGTTAAAGAAGAGTTCTACAGAGAGCTTGAAGGTCTCGATGATGCTGAGACAAAGAGAAAGACTTTCAGGAAAGTGTTCTACACCGTCCTATCCAGGATCGCACGCGAGAGAGGATGTAACTGGCTGGTTCAGGGCACGATAGCACCTGACTGGATAGAGACACGCGGCGGAATAAAGACACAGCACAACGTTCTTGAGCAGATAGGTCTAGACACGCGCAGAGAGTTCGGGTTCAGAGTTGTTGAGCCGCTGAAGGAGCTCTATAAGGACCAGGTCAGGATGGTTGCCAGAAGGCTCGGAGTGCCAGAGGAGATAGTTAGAAGGCAGCCATTTCCAGGGCCGGGACTGCTTGTCAGATGTGTTGGAAGGTTCTACCCTGAGAAGCTTGAGGTTCTAAAGGTTGCGAATGACATAGTTGAGAGATCGCTGGAGAATCTTGATCTCAGTCAGTGGTTTGCTGCAATATGGGAGGATGATCACATGTTAGATGAAGAGTTGACTAGATTTGTGAGAGAGAAGACGGGACTAGACGTTGAGGTTCACATATTTATGAAGGCTAGAGGTACAGGAGTGAAAGGTGATTCACGAGTCTACGGTCCAATAGCGTTGATCAGAGGCAATGTTCCTGAGGACAAGCTGTACAGAATCTATCTATACATAACCTCTAGAAGACCCGATATTGCTCACGTGATATATGAGATAAGTAGGAGAGAAAGAGGATGCTACTTCATAGCTATCAGGGCAGTCATAACGAGCAACTTCATGACAGCACGTGTCGCTAAGCTACCTCTAGACCTGTTAAAGAAGATCAGCGACAAGATATTTGAGAAATGTAGCGATGTAGTGGCTGTGGGATACGACGTGAGCCCTAAGCCGCCTGCAACTATAGAGTTTGAGTAGGCTTAGCTGGCTTTTATATCTCTTAAGACTATACATAGCGTGGTACTTCCAAGATGCCTCATAGATGATTATGATAGGTTCACGTTCAGGTACCCATTCACCAGAGAGGCCAAACAGAGAGTATCTAACGTTGTTATAGAGGACGTTCTGAAAGATAGAGAGTTCCTTCTTAGATGTCTAGAGTTCATAGAGAGGACACTACGTACAGGGAGAATTGAACTACCGTCAGACCTGCTTGAGGATGTGGAGAAGCTTCTATTAACATTATATACATCGATAATCATAGTCTCACTTCTCGATAAACGATTATGGACAAGGTTTGCTGACATATTAAGCAAATACTTCAGCTCTAACCTGGAGTCAGAAGTCGATAGAGAATGTATAACCTACATAGCTGAGGAGTTTGGAATAGACGTCAAGAACGTTAGGAAGGTTGTGAGGTGCGAGAAGTTGCAGATATTTTTCGACGTAGCTGTCCCTCTACATATCTATCTAAGGTACTGTCCTCGAAACGACCCTAACTGGAAGCTAGTGAACAGATACGTTGCGAGAGGCCATGTTCTCCTCACATATAGAGACCTTGCAAGACTTGTAGAGGAGGCTGTAGAGAAGCATATAGTGAACATGCTTGAGAACGCTTCAAAGAACGACATAATTAGAGAGATAATAGTGGAGCAGATCGGAAACGAGCTTAAAAAGCTGGAGACCAAGCTTCTTCCCAGAACGGCACTATCAATCAGCAAGCTTGCTAGAAACGTATCGGAGAACCAGATATTTCCCCCTTGTATTAACCTGATACTGGCAGACGTGAGATCAGGCGGAAACCCAAGTCACATGGCACGTTTCACACTTGCAAGTTTTCTACTTAACTATTATGTGAAGATACTGAAAATCCCTGTAGAAGAGGCCGTAGAGAAGGTTGTGGACGTGTTCAGGAGTGTTGCCGACTTTGATGAGAGGAAGACTCGTTATCAGGTTCAGCATATTGCTGGTCTAGTGGGCGGTCGCAAGTTCTACCTACCACCGAGCTGCGACGAACTACGAAGCCTAGGACTATGCCCAACAGAAGGAAAATGTAGAGTTAAGAATCCTCTTGGTTATGTCGTCAAGATGATGAAAAGCTTGAGAAGAGAGAGGACAGAGAACAGGAAGAGAGAGGCTGTCAACGAGGTCTAGCTACTCTATGTTTAGAATGCTCTCTATATGTGTTAATAGTTTCGCGGTTATGACAAGTGTAGTATATCTATGCTTTCCAAGCCTAACTATCTCATTAGCAATGCTATAGGTGTCTTCGCTGAAAGATCCATGAGGAAAACCTCCTACTATTATGCATGGCTCATCATATGTAAGTAATCTCGTTGCGAACTCTCTGAAAGACGATTCTCTACCTTTAACATCATCTAAGAGAAACACTATGTCTGGTCTTATCTTGTCTAGTAATGTCCTAATTTTTCCTCTCTCTAGCCATATTAGAGGCTCTCCCTGAGGTGGTACGCGTCCTATCTCGAAGAGCTGTTCAAAGAGACCTATAAAATTGTTATAATTATGCGGTATTCGAGTCTGAGGTTTAATATAGATTAAGTAGTCGTTTATAGTGTGTATGTATGTTCTAAGCATGCCGATCACGTTGAGAGGTGTGTACTGTGTGACCTGTAGTGTCAGATACACTATGTCTGGCCTTCCTCTCTTATGAGAGTCTTCTAACCTCGTCATTGCTTCATGATGTCTAGATCTGTCTAAGATTATCTTAGAGGGATCTCTTCTTCTCCTCCAGGCATCTCGCTGAATTATAGGATGATCAGCTATCTCTTTGGGAACAGTCTCAAGTGAGCTCTCGGCAATCACTAGATGGAGAACATTCATAAGCTTTGTAAGCAAGGTAGAGATTATTAATATGGCTACTCTCTACATAGTAGGCGCCGGCGTATACCCAGACTACATCTCTCTGAGAGGGGTAGAGATCCTGCGAAAAGTAGCGAGAGCGTTCTGCGAGCTCTATACATCTCCTATAAGTCTTGAAACTCTCTTAAAAGTTTTGAGGAACTATGTAGAGGACATAGACGGGAAAATTGAGATTATCTCCCGTAGAGAGATAGAGGATGAGAGCTGCAGGAGGATAATCGAGGAATTGAAAAAGGGTAACGACGTCGCCCTTCTGGTGCCTGGCGACCCCATGTTCGCGACAACCCACTCTGCTATCCGTATAATAGTGAGGAAAAGCGGATTTAATTGTGAAATAGTGCATGGAGTGTCGATACTTAATGCTGCAGTGAGTCTACTTGGCCTGAGTCCATATAGGTTTGGTCCTGTCGCGACCGTGGTCTACCCGAGAATGGGAGTGCTTCCAGAGAGAGCATATGACGTCGTTCTTCATAATCTACGGAATAATCTTCATACATTGTTACTACTGGACATAAGAGATGATGGTGGTTTCATGACAGCTGAAGAAGCATTAAACATACTTTCAGAGCTCGAACATAGGAGGAGAGAGGGACTCTTCGTAAATGATAGAGTAATCATAGTGCTGGAGAGGGTCGGCTTTCCTGACCAGAAGGTTCATGTAGCAACTTTCGAGGAAGCCAGAGAGAGACGTTATGGTGCTCCTCCACATAGCATAGTCGTGCCATCAAGGCTCAGCCCTGTAGAGCAAGATCTTCTACATGTGGAGTTCGGCGTCAGCTATGAGATTCTTGAGAAAGCCGGATTGCTCCTCTAGTACACACGAGGACACATGCATGACACATCTCGCAGAACGAGGGATCTATAGTTGGTCCTTCACTACTCATAGTTATGGATTTACATCCTATTCTTATACATAGCTCACATTTATCACAGTACTCTCTAGATATCTCAGGGATACACCTTTTTTCGCGAAATAGTATAACAACGTTTACAGGAGTCTCAAGTATCCTTCTAAGCTCGTTCACAGTGTTGTTCGATATGTCAAGTATTATGTATCTTATGTTGAGTAATCTTAGAATACTTGTAATCTCGTTTAATGTTGCGTAGTCATCTACTAGCGTCACTATCCTGGATCTTTCAATTTCTTTTAGACGTGCCACGCTCTCCACTACATCGCGTACATCCGTGAGATAGATCACGAGAAAGCTCTTAGGAAGCTTAGTCTCAAACAAGCGAAGAGCATCTAACCCCTGTTCAAGCACGATATCGACTACATCGAATATATCTGAAGGCACTCTTGTAACGAGCCTTATATCGTATTTCCCTCTTGAAGGTGTAGCAGGTATTCTGAATTTCGATATAGATATCATATCTAGCTCTCTATAAATATTTTGAAGTATAAACATAAGTGAGAGGAGAGGTCTAAGATGTCTAGAGACAGACTGCCATACGTAGGCAGCATACTTTTCTAAACATTTTACAGCTATATTAACATGCTCTCCACTATGAGCAAGCTCAATCATTTTTCTTGATGTAGAGATCGCTAGATCAGATTCTTTGTTAACAATCTTTTTAAGAGAGTCAAACGTATAGATCTTGGGTGATAAGAGGGTGTAATTGGGTAACATATCTTTCACAAGATTCCTCAACTGATGATCAATGAGTATTCTCTGATTTGATGATCCATCACTAATAACATGTAACAATCTATCATGGAGTGTAGACTCTACTCTCTGTGTGATAAGATCTCCAGCTATCCAGGCAGATCTTGTCTTCCAGTCTCTGTAGAAGATACCTGACTCTCTCCCTAGGGCTTGTCCTAATGCTCTGCCTATCCTGTTGAGAGTGTATACCGGTGCTCTAACTATTACCGGTTCTTCTAGAGTTTCACTTAGCTCGATTCCTTTTAAAATATCTTGAGGCAGCTCCCCTCCCGTGCTCTCTAATATGACCTGATTATTGGGAACATCGTCCCTTACATCATCGTAGTCGAGCACTAGCATTTCTATTCCTCCTCTCACCGTAATGCGGCTGATGGTGTTGTATGTTCTATAGAAGGTATATGAGTCGACTATGATCAGCGTCCTCTGAAATAGAGACGTTGCTGCTCTTATCTTGCTGATAACTTTGTCAGTGTTCTCATATTCTCCTAATGTATACGTGATTGTTACGTCAACATGTTCAGAAGATATCAGTGTGATCTCTCTTATGGCTCTGTATAGGTCAATGGAGTCTAGAATACTTTCTATTCTCTTAGCGATGTCCTGAGCTAGGTTTATGACCACTCTCATATACTACTTATCAGGCTTTTAATGTTGCTTGGAGAATTTCTGATAGGCAAGTTGAAGAGGCAGGGAGTAACGGATCTACATGTTGACAGAAAGATCCTCAGAAGGATTGTTAGATCAGGAGCAGAATATTTTCAGTGGCTCTCCATCATGATTCTACAGAGAAGGTCGAAAATCTGTATTGACGATGAGAGTAGGGGCAGAGTAATATATGAGAGAGAGGGTGTGAAGCTTCTATATGGTAGGGGTGATGTTCTGTCTCGCTACTATGTCAGGTGGAGAAGCTTCAACTGTAGTGTAGATATTACGGAGGATTTTTATAATGATCTTAGAGAGTTCGTCTATAGTTTAAGACAGAAGCTTCTATTCATAATTGATCTATCTTTCTGGGACGATCATACGGAGGCTGAGAAGAGGGAGCTTGTGGAGCAGATCGTAATGTGTATAAAGCTTCTGAGGCTATACCTCTACGATACCTGTCTCGTAATAACTAGCTCTGGTCAAGAGTTCAGGAACTATTTCAACTATATTAATAGAGACATGTACCATGAGGTCGATATAAGAGCTGAGAACCTCAGAGAGTTTCTAAAGAAGATAATTAGGACTCATAGAGTTGCGGTGCTCGATCCTGAAGGAGATCATGTGCTGACTGAAGCTGATGTTCAATCATATAATGCGTTCGTTATAGGTGGAATAGTTGACAAGGAGCGTGTAGACAAGTATGGGACGTATAGACTCTACAACCTATATAGACTACACGAGCTCAACATACCGCGTTTCAGGATCTGCCTAGACTGCTCTACCATAGGTGTTCCTGACCGTATAAACAGGATAATGGAAATAATAATTAGATGCCGCATGTTTAACCGTTCCCTGAAGGAGTCCATAGTTGAGTCTCAGACAAAGAAAGACAGAATATATAGATGGTACTATGAGCTTCAGAAGCATTCGAGAAAGATTGTGAAAAAAGGCAAGATAGTTAGGTATGTCGTTAGTAGAGAACTAATCGAGAAACTTATGAGAGAGTATCCAATATCTCAGAAAGATCTAGAGAAGATCTTTAGATCACTTAATGTCGAGATCACGAATTAGAGTAGACTCCGTTTAGGATGCCGAAATATTTATTAAAGGGATATCTACATATGATAGAGTCAATGTCCAAGCGAGCACTGATAGTTATCATAGTGCTTGTCATAGTTGCTGTAGTGATCGTGGTCTCTATTATCAGAGCATACCTATTCTACATAAATTTAAGAGGTTCAGGATCTCATACGTCGAGCGCGAGCATCAGTCCTACCGTCAGCTCCATATGTAGTGGCTCTGGTAACATGACTATTGGGAGGGTTATCAAATGGTTGTTTGATCATCATAGTGATTTCAGGTTTAGGCTCTATGAGTTTCCTAGCAACTTCACGATAATATGGGTAATAACAGCACCCTCTCACTCCATGCTTAATGTCCTGGTGACACATATAAGAGAGATGGAGTGCGTTATCGAGCATGGAGGCAATCCTAGACCCTGGGATCCTGTGTTCAGGGTAGACTCCTACATCACTCGCAGATACGTGAAGACAGAGATAGTCTGGCTGAACTCTACAGCAATAAAGGTCATAAAGATAGCAAGAAACAGGTGCGCATACGAGGTGATAAAGCTTCATGCCAGGATTGTTGAGGGATTCTTTAAGACCGGAAGAGAGGAGGCTCAGAAGGTTCATCAGATACCTGACTATGTGCTTAAGGTGTGTCAGCCCTATCTGAATGAGACAGCTCCCTAACAACTATGTCCGTCTTGCTGTACTGTAATACTCCTAGAACTCCACATATTATGTTTGCAGTGAAGCCTAATACCATGTTCAGTATTGAGACTCTTCTGAGCTCGAGAACCATACTCTCATCTATGGTCATGTTATTCATGATATGTTTATCTACCTTCTTTGTTAGATCATAGTTTACCACTATTAGTGCTATGTTGAGTGGAACAATAATGAACAACAGTAACAGGATTGGTGGGAATATTCCTAGTGAGAGCACGGCTACGAGTATGAATGCTAGTGATATATACACGATGGCTTCCGATAATGTGCTTATCTCTTTTACTAAACTTAGCAGTCTAACATTCGTAATGATCTCTGATGTTCAGAGTTTTCTAGCTTATAAGTCTTACTAGGGGTCTATGAAATGTTTTTAATTCCAGAGCGTGCATAGTCTCGTAGCTATGGAACGATGTTGGCTTGGCAGAGACGTTTTATCTATTCTCGATTTTGATCGTAAATGTATAGAAGAGCTTTTCAATCTCACACTCATAATGGAGAAGTACTCCCGCACTCGACTCAACATTCTTGAAGATAAGGTTCTTGCTCTGGCCTTCTTTGAGCCAAGTACGAGAACTAGACTAAGCTTTGAGACGGCAATGAAGAGACTTGGAGGATCAACCATAGGGTTCACGGGTGAGGAGGCTATATCGGTATCAAAAGGGGAGTCCATAGCAGACACAGTACGTATGCTCGACTCCTATGCGGATGCTATCGTGATAAGACACAGTCTTGAAGGAGTTGCAAAATATGCTGCAGAGATAGCGAACAATCCCGTAATCAATGCTGGTGACGGCACGCAGAACCATCCCACGCAGGCGATGCTGGATCTCTACACAATATGGAGAGAGCTTGGAGAGATAGATGGCATATGTGTAGGTATTCTAGGAGATCTCAAGTATGCAAGAACCGTGAAGTCGCTCATAGAGGGTCTCACCCTGTTTAGACCGTCCAAGATATATCTTATATCGCCGCCAGCCTTGAGGCCTCGTAGAGAGGTTCTAGCTATACTTGAAAATGCTGGACTGAAATACAGTCATGTCGAGAACATAGACGAAGTCATAAGAGAGCTAGACGTGCTGTACGTTGTCAGGATACAGAAAGAGAGGTTTCCCGACGTGGTAGAGTACGAGCGTGTCAAGGGAAGCTACAGGATAACGCTCGAGACACTGAAGAACTGTAAGGACACTCTCATAATTCTTCACCCACTTCCAAGAGTTGATGAGATCGATCCTCAGGTCGATAGCACTAGACATGCAAGATATTTCAAACAGGCAGCATACGGAGTTCCTCTTCGAATGGCGTTGCTAACCTTAATATTTGGAAGAGAGGATAAGGTAAGGTGATGATGGAGAAGGAGCTCATAATAAGAAAGATAAGGGACGGCATAGTGATAGACCATATTCCCGCAGGAAGAGCGCTGACGGTGCTTAAACTGCTAGGAATAACAGGAAAAGAGAAGCTGAGAGTAGCTCTAGTCATGAATGTTGAGAGTAGAAAGCTTGGTCTCAAAGATATTATAAAGATAGAGGGCAGAGAGCTATCTAAGGATGAGCTATCCGTAATAGCTCTTGTGGCTCCAACAGCAACGATAAACATAATAAGGAACTATGAGGTTGTTCAGAAGTTCAAGGTGGAGATACCTGACATCATAGAGGGAGCTCTCAAATGCATAAACACGAAATGCATCACAAACAAGCCGAGGGAGCCCATAAAGACCAGGTTCATAACGGTCTCTAAAGACCCACTAATGATAAAATGTGATTACTGTGGAACAGTATATACGGCACAGGATATAGAGAACATGTTGCTTAGAACCAGGGAATGAGAGCTCTCAGAAACCTGTTAAGGTATGCTCACCCTGAAGTAACGCACAAGATCGCTCACCTATTTATGAAGTATATACCTCAGAAACATGTCGTAGAGAGACCAGTCATAGAGACTACTCTCATGGGAGTAAAATTCGACTGTCCAGTCGGTGTTGGTGCTGGAATAGACAAAGATGGAGATCTAGTGAGGACCTTCCAAGCAACAGGATCAGGATTTCACGTGGTAGGATCAGTCCTCCTGAGGAGAAACAGAGGTAATCCTCATCCAAGGCTCTACAGATATCCTGAAAAGCTTGCAATGATAAACGCGATGGGACTACCATCAAGAGGCGTGAGATACGTGCTTAGAAACATGTATAGAGAGGACATAAATATACCACTTATAGCAAATGTAGCAGGCTTTACACCGGACGAGTTTGTAAGACTATGCGAGATCTTTGATAAAGTAGACAAAGTTAAGGTGATAGAGCTTAACATAAGTTGCCCACAGTATAGAGGTGTTGACCTTCACCAGCCAGAGCTTCTAGAGGCTCTCCTGTTCAAAGTTAGAAATGTGACATCTAAGCCGTTGCTAGTCAAAGTGAGACCTAGAAACATAGATATGAGAAGAATAGTTAAGATATGTGAAACATTTAGGAACGTCGGCATAACGATATCGAACTCGTTTCCGGTAAAGGCAAACTTCATGTCCTCAGGAGTTGGCGGTGTAAGCGGTATGCCTCTCTATAAGTTAGTACGTAAGCTTATTGAGAACGTTAGAAAGATTAGCGACATAGAGGTAGTGGCTTGTGGAGGAGTGTTCACAAGTAGGCAAGTAATAGAGCTTATGAGAGGGTATGATGTGTCTCTGGTACAGGTCGTCACAGCAGTAGCATATGAGGGTCCTCTAGCTCTTGTGAGGATAATTAGAGAATTATGGTCTAAATATCGCTAATATGAGCATTGTTAAAATTGCTGATAAAGGTATAGAACCATACAACACGGTAAGTGCACGTTTCACATATCTGGTATCTATTATTCTGATAGAGTACCCGTAGCTCACACCTACTATCGAGCAGACTAGTAGTACCGAGAAACTTACAGGTATACCAAGCAATGTTGCTACCTGCGCTGCAGCATATGAGAACACCATAGCGGTAAGACATCCGGTCAGAGTGAGCGCGTAGACCCCAGCAAGCTTGCGTAGAGTCCTTCTTCCTGTAACGAAGGTTCCAAGCATCGATGCTATCACTATTAGGCCAAGCGCTGGAAGATCTCTGCCTTCTAGAGACCAGAGATAACCTATGTTGTTGGCTCCAAAGCTCATGCATAGTAGAAAAGATGCAACATACGACATCAGCCTGTAGATAGATAGGGTTACTGTTGGCCGTCTTCTACCGAGTCTATGAAGCATCTTCAAAAGTAGAGGTGAGAGTATTAATATGAGAATAGATGATATAGCCCAATATCCTACCGCATAGAAAAGTCTAGGATCGCCATAAGTCACTAGACCGTACGTCATCATGCTTGTCGATAATATATACATTAGAGATACAGGTACCTTGAATACTTCTCCGATAAGTACAAGGATCAACGTGACAGTCAGCGCAATGTTTAGAAAGCACGTAGGTACAGGGATGGTAACCATGTGCTTGCTCTGTAGTATAAGTCCGATAATGTAGCTAGCATATGCGAAGATAGGAGCAGTCTTCTCTGAAAGCATTCTAGTACTCACAAGTGGTCCTACGCACACGGATAGATTGTTGCTACTTATCAGATATGTTAAGAGTGTTACTAAGATGAGTGTTGTTAACGATCTCATCTGAACATTCCTCACGATATAGAGATGAGGAGCAGTAGTGTAAGTTCTGCTAAGTCACGTAGCTTATCAACGACAGTATCCATCATATATGTTATCGATACTGCAGAGTGAAACTCTACAAGCGACATATTGTCAGCATAGCTATATATGTTGTCTAGCATCCTCTCTTTCATCTCATCAACCTCCTCCTCTATTCTCTCTATCTCTATCATACGGCTCCTAGAGTCGCCTATGGACCCATTTATAACGGTGTTGTAGATCTCTTGAAGACTCTTTATTGCTTGTGACGCCCTTTTTCCAGCCTCAGTTATGTACATGTGTACTCTAGTTACGATCTCCTTATTTCGAGAGTACCTTACAAGTCTCTCAAACTCTTTCGAGAGCACGTAGATCTCGTCTAGTACGTCATCTATCTTGTTCGCCATTATCTCTATTATGTTTAAAGCATGAGCAGTTACTGCTCCTCTTGACAGTAGCTGTGATATCTCTCTTGAGATCTCGTCTCCTCTTTTCTCGAGCTCTGCAATCTTTTTTAAACATTGATTACCTAGTCTACATTCGGGTGCTGTAAGTATCTCTATAGCTCTCATCGATAATGCTAGGTGTTCTCTAAATTTGTCAAATATTATCTTCTCCTGTCCCCTGATTATGTTCAATATCTTATCTAGAAGTCTCATCGACGTAGTATGTCTCTACAGGTTATAATACTATTTGCATTAGGAACCTGGAAGCATGGTATACAAGGTCAGGAGCATGTTCGCTAGGTCTTGTGCTGAGTCGGCTAGATTGTCCACAAGCTGTACTATCATCCTGACATGAAGAAGCTCATGACAGGTTATCTCGCCTGCTCCTTTGGAGAGCTCGAGAAGTATATTGTTCTTCAGAACGTCAACATCATGCTCAATATTGTTCACCTTAGCTATATTGTTGGTAAGATCATCCAGCCTCATGGACTCCGCTATGCTGGATCTGAGAGTCCTTACAGCTTCCTCACATAACTGTAATGTAGTGTTTAGATATGTTGCAAGCCTGTTCCAAGTTCTAGAATGATCCTCAGGAAGTGCTAGGTACCTCTCTATCTCTAGAGCTAGAACGTTCACCGTGTCCAACATGTCGTCAAGTTTATTCATTAACGTTGATAGAAGAGGGATAGATAGTGGATGAAGAGTACCAGACTTAATTATTAGAGCCCAAGCCTCCTTCATTAGATCGTCCCCCTTGACCTCCAGACACTTGACCTTATACACGACATCACCTATCCTGTTGCAGAGCTCAGTCCTTCCAGTGCATCCTGTGACGAAGTCTCTGACTATCTTTATAGCTTCCTCCGTTAGCGAGAGATGGCTAGATAGACAGTCGAGGATCTTCCTATCTAGAGCCAGCTTTCCAACCAAGCGAGCAAGTATGTTCCTCATCTCAGATTTTCTCCCTCAAGTATAGTTCTATGCTCTTGGCGGCTTTTAAACCTGTACCCACGGCCTGTCCTATGCTTGATGGACCGAGAACGACATCTCCAGCTGCATAGATCTTCGGGTTCCCCGTCCTGAAATGTTCGTCCACCTTTATTCTTCCTTTCTCGATTTCGATCCCTACCTCCGAGGCAACTTTCTCGTCTATCGGTGGAGTAGGCTCCTCACCTATCGCCTCTATAACGCTATCGCAGTCTATGACTAGCCTGTCCTTCTCATCTACGGTGAACTTATCACCTATTCTCAGGACCTTGCACACCTCTATGCCGGTCACCTGTCCTCTGTTCGAGATTATCTTTACAGGGTTTCTCTCCTCGTAAACCTCTATGTTGTACCTTCTGACGAGCTCTGCAAGCTCTCTATATGCTCTGGACTCTGCAAGCTTTCTCCTATACACGAGAGCGACGTTGATCCCTCTCATACATAGCTCCTCGACGACATCTACAGCTGTCCTGCCGGCTCCGACCACGACAGCTCTGTGGCCTAGATCGGGCTCCTCGTTGACGTATCCTAGCTCTTTTAGCCTGATTCTGAATATGAGCTCAAGTGCTGGATAGACGCCTCTACTATCTTCTCCCTCTATTCTGAGCATTCTGCTTCTCCAAGCTCCAGTACATATCAGAACAGCATCGTACTTATGTAGAAGCTCTCTGAACCCAGTGCGCTGTCTTGCTATCTCGTCTCCTTCACACCTTACATTCCCATCTTGAACCTTTACTCCAAGATTAAATACAACTCCTCTTTTCTCTAATTCTTCTCTTCTTTTCAGTATTCTTTTCTTTGGTATTCTTCTTTCAGGGATTGCAAACATCATCATTCCCCCAATTTGGGGAAGTCTATCATAGACGTGGACCTCTACTCCTCTACTTGATAAATATTCTGCTGCCTGAAGACCGGCTGGTCCTGATCCAAGTACTGCAACTTTACTACCTGACTTCTCTACCATGGGAGTATACTCTAGCTCTAGAATTTATGTAATCTGATGTCGCGACAACCCCCGACCCCTTTTCAACTCCTAGAAACCTCGCTATTGGACCACACTTGGCAACTAGAAGAAATAGAACATTACCTCTAGGGTCGTGAACGCACCAGTCTATGTATGCTTCCAGGTTAGCTATACCCTTACTAATTATGAGAGTGTCCGAGCTATCGAACTCCTTCACAGCATAGAGAACAGGCGGACAGCGTCCGCAGATCTCTACCACATCGATATCGATGTTAAATCTCTCTAATGTATCCTCAACAATCTCCCTCGTGACATCGATCTCATACGGCTCCTCTCTGACGAGCAGTAGAACGTTAATGTTTCTTCTATGTAACATATCTGCTAGAGCTATATCAAAGACATGCTCACCAGAGTTATCTAAGACATAACATACTCTTCGAAACCTCTTCACAAAACTACATATATCCAAGCTCTCATTTGATAGAACCTTAACGTCCCTTGTTAAGACTGTATGAACGTTTGTAAGATCTGGCCTATAATCATGCATCTCAACATCTAGAAGATTTGCATTCACCGCAAACTTGAAGGCATCCTCGAGGTTCTGGACCTGCTCTCTAACGATGTTGTACACTTTTAGAAACCTATCATATAGTTTCAACTTCTCCTCCCTATGAGGATCATCGACTCCGGAGAGCTTGACTACCAGGTCAAAACTATGTATAAACACGTTAGTCCTCTTCTCAAGATCAAGCTCCGATAACTCTCTCAGAAACTTCCTAACAAGATCTGGGTAGAGACCACGCACCTTATATAGCTCTCTAAGCCTCGACTCCAGCAGACACAGCAGACAGTTCAAGCTATCTAGAAACACCCTCAACCAACTAGAACTGCATTATTAAGCTTTTTAATCTGATCCTCACACATGTCCTGTGGGAAGACTACTAGTAAAGGTGCTTGGCGGAGCAGGAGAGGTTGGGAGAGCGGCCGTGCTGGTAAAATCACTGGAGACTGGGACAGCCGTGCTCCTAGACTATGGAGTGAACTTTGACGAACAAGATAGACCATTATTTCCCCAACATGTGAGACCAAGAGACATAACGTGCGTAGCGCTATCGCACGCCCACCTCGACCACTGTGGCTCGCTCCCAAGCCTCTTCGTAAGCTACGAGCTAGCGCTCTATGCAACACCACTAACAATAGAGCTCAGTGACCTCCTAATAAAGGATCTCCTCAAACTAAGCGGATACTATCTACCATATGAGCATAGAGAAGTATCAAAAATGCTTGAATGCACGGTCCCAGTAACATATGGCGAGGTCGTAGAGGTAGCTCAGGACCTGACACTGACATTCCTCAATGCTGGCCACGTTCCTGGAAGCTCGATGATACTCATAGAGATGGATGGATGGCGTATACTTTACACTGGAGACTTCAACTCGATGCCAACATGCCTACTAAACGGTGCAGATCTCTCAAACATCCCTCGCGATGTTGACCTAGTAATAATGGAGGGAACATATGTGAACGGTTCTCACCCACCGAGAGAAGTGCTCGAGAGACAGCTTGTAGAGATAACATTATCAGTACTTGAAGAAGGAGGATGCGTACTAATACCCAGCTTCACAGTTGGAAGATCACAGGAGGTTCTATCAATACTTGTAAAATATGGCATCGACACGTATCCCATAATTGTTGACGGACTTGCAAGAATAGCTAACGAGATCATTGCACGATATCCACATTATCTGAGAGACTACAAGCTATATAAGAGAGCAATGGAGGTAGCGATAGAGGTTCCAAGCGAGTACTTCAGAAGAAACGTCGGGTCTGAGCCCTGCATAGTTATCTCTCCTGCGGGAATGCTCAAAGGTGGAGCGGTGATACAGTATCTGAAGAAGCTGTCGAAAAATCGGAAGAACGCGATAATACTTCCAAGCTTCCAGGCGCCTGGAACTCCAGGGTTCCAGATACTGACCAAGGGAAAGGCAATAGTAGATAATAAGGAGATAAAGATTGATGCACAGATATACTGGCTAGACCTCAGCGCTCATGCTGGAAAGAGAGAGCTTGAAGATTTTATACGTAGGTTCAACACAGACACTAGAATAATAATGGTACATACAACTCTCCTAAACGCGTTAAAATTTGTAACAAAACTCAAACAGAAGCACGGCATAGACAACGTCATGGTACCAAGATCACAAGGCGAGACCATAGTCATAGAGAAAACTGCTTAAGGGAGATACTCTCATATTAACATCAATACAGTATGAGATCTAGAGCAATATCCAACATAGTTGCAGTATCGCTACTACTCGCAATACTCTTCGTAGTTCTCTCAGTACTGTACATCTACGTTTGGAAAAACATGTCGACAATATCTACAGTAAAGAAGGCAGCAAGCAGTCCCATAGTAATAACAGGAATACACTACACGATAGATGGAATAATAATCGATGTTCGAGCTACAGTAGCACCAACATATGTGAGCTACGTCTACCTCATGGCATATCCTAGCCGAGCCATAATAGACGTAATAAAGCTGAACCCACCAATATATGTTCCCGTAGGAAAAACTGTATCTGTATTCGTCAATATAGGACCTCTATTGAGCAAAATATCTTCGAAATATATACTGATAGCTGTCGGATCCTCGAAAGGTTCGACAATAGCCGTGTTCGGAGTACCTATACCCGTGAAGCAGATAGAACATCGTCTCTCTAAGAGCACAGAGTTTGCGTTACTTGCTGCAAGAACGGGGACAGGGCTAAACCTGGACCCAACGCAGATACACTTCGTTATAATAAATCCAGCGTTAGGAACATACGACTTCTACTACGTTGATGGTAGCACTATAGAGGAGGTTACTGGAAAACTTACCTTACTCACGAAAAACAAACTTTATCTTAACGAAACAAAGTTCAGTTATAGATACAACACGCTAGGCCCTGTAGTGGTCTTTGTAGACCCGTACAAGGCTACAGAGACCTACACTGTAACCATAGTAGATATAAGCGGAGGAGTGCACACGTTTACACTGAAGAAACTTGTATCAAATCCATCACTAGTAGTTGAGGACTACCTGGTATGCTGGGAAGATCTCTGGTGGCCTGGCACAACGGCATCACTCGACAACTATATAGATGAGGTCATAAGAGTAACAATATTCATAAACGGTACAGTTAGAATACAGCCTATACATGGGTCAGGAGGGTTCCTTCACATGTTCATGCTAGGTTCGTTGACGAAGAATGAGATTCTCGATGCTGTTAAAGCATA
>JAADER010000069.1 GCA_013153275.1 Thermoproteota archaeon | reverse complement strand
TCAGTGGTCGGTCCATTCTTCATCGTTTCTGTTTGTGAGGGGAAGGTTCATCATTTTCTCTTTATCTTGTCCGCTATCTTTTTATTAGCTGTTTTTATTTTTACTGTGTAATGTCTCGTGTTAGCTCATTTTTTAAGGCTGTTGGAGTTCTTGTTCTTCTTATTTTGTTTTTTGCGTTTCTGTATGTTTTGTCGGGGAGTTCCTTGGTTAGGTCCTCATATGAGAACATTATTTCTAGTGTTTCCTCTTTTTCTCCTAGTCTTGCGGATTTTTTGAGGGTTTTCTTTCATTATCTGCATATGATGTTCTATTATTCTTATCTTATTGTTAAGTCTGTTATTGAGTTTTTCAGTAGTTTAATATATAATGCTAGGCCTGTAAGTGTTAAGTGAGATGAGGAGGGTGTTCGAGTATAGGCCTCTCATTCCTGAGTCTGCTGTAGAGTATGTTCGAGATGTTCTTGAGAGTGGTTGTCTTGCGGGTACTTGTGGTAGGTTTGTTAAGAAGTTTGAGGATGCTTTAGCTAGGTTTCTAGGGTCTAGATATGTTATTGCTTGTTCAAGCGGTACCTCTGCTCTCCATGTCTGTCTCAGGTGTGTTGGAGTATCTTATCGCGATACTGTTCTCGTTCCAGCCTTCACTTTCGTTGCTACTGCATCGTCTGTTCTACATTCTGGTGCCTTTCCAATATTTGTTGACATAGATGTTGAGTCTCTGAACATTGATGTTAATGATCTTGAGTATCTCCTGAAGAGGTTGAGAGATCGTGTGAAGGCTGTTACTGTCGTACATATTGGAGGTGTCCCGGCAGATCTATCGCAGATTTTAGACGTATGTGAAAGGTATAGTGTTAATCTTGTCGAGGATTGTGCTCAAGCTCTTGGCGCCGAGTATAATGGTAGAAAGGTTGGCACTTTCGGTAGAGTATCCGCATTCAGTTTCTATCCTACAAAGACGATAACTACCGGTGAGGGGGGTGCGGTAGCTACGGATGATGAGAGTGTTTGCTCTATTGCGAGAATGTTCATAAATCATGGAGAGGACAAGAGGTACCACTATGTCATGCTCGGATATAACTACAGGATGAGTGAGATAAATGCTGCTGTTGGATTAGCACAGTTAGAAAGTATTGAGCAGTATATTAACACGAGGAGAGAATTTGCTGAGAAGTTCATGAGTGAGGTATCTAACATGCTTGGAGACGTTGTGCGTTTTCAGAGAGCTCCTCCCGGAAGCAGACCATGTTGGAATCTTGTGCAGATGCTCCTGGATGTTGACAAGATCGGAGTCTGTAGAGACAGGATTGTTCAAGAGCTGAGAGAGGAGGGCCTACGTATCGTGACTGTCGCGTATCCTGAGCCTCTAAATGAGTCTCCTCTCTTCAGAAATGTTGAACATTTGTTACCATATAGGCTAGATGTTGAGAAGGATGTTATGTTTAGAAGGCTTGAGAGATGTCTCTATGTATGTAGTAGAGTTGTGACGCTTCTAGTTCCTCCGGGGCTCACTCGTGAGGATGCTTATGATGTTGCTGATATTTTTGTGAGGGTTATTAGAAGATTCTGTTCCAGCCTCTGAGTACATGTACTAGGACTAGCTCTATCCCGGATCCAAGTATCCATGCGGGTATGATTCCTGTCAATGTTCTTAACATTGACTTAGCTAGCGTTGACAGCACCTCTGAGGTTGATACTGCTCCTATACCTACATGTTTTCTCAATATTATCCATCTAGCACATATTCCGATGACTATTACTGATATTCCGAGAATAGGGT
Source organism: Thermoproteota archaeon (assembly GCA_013153275.1). Taxonomy (GTDB): domain Archaea; phylum Thermoproteota; class Thermoprotei; order Thermoproteales; family Thermocladiaceae; genus JAADER01. The sequence goes on along the minus strand of JAADER010000069.1, from coordinate 4,330 downwards.
TCAAGAGGTCTAGAATAGGTGCTATCATGATCGCTATCGCAATATATTTAAACGTGAAATAGTCCGATAATCTTAGAAGGTCTATAATGTAGTTTACGATCTCTCTTGCACGTAGCTTACTTTCTCCGTGCATCCTCCTTCGGAATGTGATAGGTATCTCACATATCTTTCCTCTTCTACCACAGTTCTTTATCACTTGTAGAATTATCTTGTATCCTCTGAGCTTCGTCTCGTGTGGAGCTAGCTCTCGTCTCACTGCGAAGAACCCGCTCATCACGTCTCTGACTTTCCTGGTCTCTGGAAGAAGTATCCATGCTAGGAGTCTGGCTGTGAGCGATACGAGCCTTCTGTACCCTTTCAATCCTTCGTCTCTCCCTCCAGGAACGTGTCTTGACCCTATAACCATGTCGTACCCTCTCTCGAGGAGCGCTATCATCTCTGGAATCTTCTCAGGAGGGTGCTGAAGGTCAGCATCTATGAGCACTACATACCTTCCTCTAGCAGCAGCAAAACCAGTAGTTGCCGCAGATGCTAGACCCATCTTTCTCTCTCTAACTATGACACGCACAGGAAACCTGTTCGCTAACGAGAGAGCGACGTTATACGTCATGTCTGGACTATTATCATCAACTATAATTACCTCATAGCTGTACCTGCCTCTCAGAGCCCTATCAATCTCCTCGAGAAGTATAGGAATGTTATCAGCCTCATTGTACGTTGGTACTACTATGCTCACGGTGACATCATAATTCATCTCTCAGAGTGTTATCCCGGCCCCACTATTTAAAGTTACCACAGTTCGACACATATTACCCGGCTATTAGACGATGAGCGAATTCGGCAGAGAAATCTCTATACAAAAAGTATAACAACACCTAACTATATAAATATTCCAGTGTCTTCGCGACAGGAAATCTCCATAAGATGGCATGGCAGAGGTGGTCAAGGAGCTGTGACCGCAGCACAGGTTGTTGCGACGTGTGCCATAATGAAGGGACTATACGCGCAAGCATTCCCAGAGTTCGGTCCGGAGAGGAGAGGAGCACCTGTCAAGGCCTACACAAGACTGAGCACGAGACCTATAAGACATAGAGAGCCCATCCTCAATCCCGACTACCTTGTCATACTTGACTCATCTCTTCTAGAGCTTCCGGCAACACTTGATGGTGCCCGTGATGATACTATACTTGTCGTAAATTCTCCAGAACCTCCAGAAGTTGTCAAGACTAGAAGGTTTGGAAAAGTAGTATATATTGATGCTACGGATGTTGCAATGAAGACTATTGGTAGACCAATAGTGAACACTGCGATCCTTGGAGCTCTTCTCAAGGTTCTTGACCTGATAACGCTCGATGACATCCTTAAGAGTCTGGAGAAGTTCTTCTCAGGAAAGCTTCTCGAGGTAAATAGGAAGGCGGTAGTAGAAGCTTATAACCTTGCAAAGGTGATATAACAATGCTCCCGAAGTGGTACGAGATTCCTCTAGGAGGAGCGCTGACAGAGCCTGGGAGCACCAGGAAAAACAGGACAGGAGAGTGGAGAACCTTCAGACCTGTAATAGATCAGGACAAGTGTATAAGATGCAGAATATGCTGGGCATACTGTCCCGAGGGAGCCGTAAAGGAGATAGATAGAGAGCACATGACGGCAAAAGGAGTCAAGTACCCGATAACGTACGAGATAGACTACTACTACTGTAAGGGATGTGGAATATGTGCAGAGGAGTGCCCCGTAAAAGCAATAACCCTCGTAAGAGAGTACGAGAAGTGAGACCATGCCCAGGCTAGCACTGACCTCCAACTACGCTACAGCATATGCAGTGAAGATGTGTGACGTAGATGTGATCCCCGTCTACCCAATAACGCCACAGACAACGATAGCAGAGAAGCTGAGCGAGTTTGTCGCAAATGGAGAGCTTAACGCAGAGATAATACATGTAGAGAGCGAGCACAGTGCACTGAGCGCCTGCGTTGGAGCATCGGCTGCCGGTGCGAGAGTCTTCACAGCAACCTGTAGCCAGGGACTCATGCTTGCATACGAGCTCCTACCAATAATGTCTGGACTAAGATTACCAGTAGTCATGGCAGTACCCTGTAGAGCACTCTCAGCACCAATATCGATACATGGAGACTATATTGACCTAATGGTTGCTAGAGATGCTGGATGGATAATACTCATATCATCATGCGCTCAGGAAGTGTTCGACAATGTCATACAAGCATTCCGAATAGCAGAACATAGAGACGTCCTACTTCCAGTCATGGTAGCGTACGATGGATTCCTCATGAGCCACACTATAGAGCCCGTAGAGGTTCCAGACGATGAGAACATTGTTAGAGAGTTCGTTCCAAAGAAGAGAGAGTGGCTCTACTTGGACGTTGACAGACCAGTAACGATGGGACCACTAGCAGGACCAGACTGGTACTATGAGATCAGGTTCCAGCAGGTCCCAGCAATGAGAAACGCGTACAAGATAGTTAAGGAAGTAGCAGAAGAGTTCTATAAGAAGTTCGGAAGAAAGTATGACACGATCGAGCTATACAGGGCTGAGGATGCGGAGTACCTTATGATAGGATACGGAGCAGTATGGGGCTTCATAGAGGAGGCAGTCGACAGACTGAGAGAGAAGGGCGTAAGCATAGGCGGAATGAGAATAAGACTGCTAAGACCGCTCCCGGTAGATGACATAGCATCAGCTCTCAGAGGAAGAAAGGGATTCATAGTCATAGACAAGGCGCTCATAACAGGAATGCCAGTAGGCCCCGTATTCTCAGACATCACAACAGCGCTCAAGATAGCCAATGTGGACGTTCCAGGCATAAGTGCTGTACATGGTGTTGGCCAGAGAACGATGTATATAAGAGACTTCGTAGAGCTTGCGGAGAAGGGTATAGAAATGTTTAAGAGTGGCAAGATACCGAGAGAGTCGATATACCTAGGGTTAAGAGCATAATAGGTTCCTCACAACATCGACATATCCAGAGCTCTCTCCAGCAGAGTAAGAACACTCGCATAGTACCCCCCTCATGTTAAATCTAGAGTCCTGATATATTGGCACGATACCTCCAAGAATAGCTAACATGAGTTTTCTCGATCTAAATATCATACATATGTCATCTATAGAGTACAGGTAAGGTTCGATACAGATACCAGTCTTTTCAAGAACTTTCTTCCTAATCGCTGACTGCTCGTTCAAGATATCATTACTATTGTAAGACTCAACCACTATGAGAAGCTCTACATCGTTCATAAGTGAGGGTTGGCGAGTAGCATTGAGTATAGACACGTAGAGCAGCTTCTCACTATAGATCTCTAGAATAGCCTCTACTATATCTCTAAGAGGATCTCTCACGTCTATTTTTAAGCTCTCTAAGTATATTAAGCATCTCTCTAGCGTTACTAAGCATCCAGTGATCATTGTTAAAGAATATGTAGACTTTACGTGGATTAAGTTGCATTACCTTATCTGCAAGCTCTAAGAGCTCTTCTCTACTATAATCGTGAGAGTACCAGTCAGATCTTCCATGTAATCTAAGATATACTATCCCATTAGATGTAACGATCCACGTGCCAATTGGAGCGTCTATAGATACTAACGTGAGACCATACCTCTCAAAGAGCCTTACTGTATCATCATTGAACCAGGTTCTATGTCTGAACTCTATGGCAAACCTCACACCTAGGCCCGTGCTCTCGTAGAACTTGACTACTCTATCTATGTTCTTCTCAGTCTTTGAGAAGTTTGGAGGCATCTGAAAAAGGTAGAAATCTACTATATCGTCCATTGGTTTAAATATGTTGTAAAACCTTCTCCATGTATCTACGGCCTTCTCTGAAAGTTTTCTGAGATGTGTTATGGAGTTATGAACCTTTATGCTCCATCTCAGTTTCTCGCCTTTGCTTCTCCAAGACTTGACTTGTGAGGGGAATGGGAAGCGGTAGAAAGACGCGTTCAGTTCGACTGCATTTAGACCTGAGTGTTTGACGTACCAGTCCAGTTTTCCCTGTGGGTTCCAGTCGTATGTCCATCCTGATGTTCCTACGTAGATCTCCATCTAGCTTCTTCTCGCTATGCTTGATATGTCTATTCTTACGTATCGTGTGAGTGATGATATTGGTATGTATCTGAACCTGTTCTCAAGCTTCCATGTTGGCCAGACTCTGCCTCCTATGTTTATTCTTGTTCCGCAGTATATACATCTGTTATCTTCTGTTAGGTTTACCTCTAGGATATCGAACCCGTATCTTTTTATGACTATTTTTCCGCAGTTTGGGCAGTAGGTGTGTTCTAGTGGGTGTCCTGGTACGTTACCGATGTAGACATATTTCA
>JAADER010000029.1 GCA_013153275.1 Thermoproteota archaeon | reverse complement strand
ATTGATCAATAATTGAAAGCATTGCTTAAAAGCTTTACTATAGATAAGAAACAGTAGATGATGAACACCGCCCTCACAGACACAATGAAGAGCCACGCAAACACTGATACAGCACTAACAGATAGCAGACACGTATTTGCAAAAGAACGACCTCACCATCGAGACCGGGTAAGAATCTTAGACGAGCACTAATCTGCTGTGAGCCTCACCAAAGTTTTTATGCATCTATGTCTCGATATGTGAGGACCCTAGAGGCTCAGCTCCTCGAGCTTCTCTACCTCGTCTTTCAGATATTTTCTCAGCTCAGGAACCTCGTTCTTCTCGTACTTGTGTATGACGTCTGCCTTGTCTGGCTGGAAGTCCCATGGAACTATTATGACGTAGTCTCCCACACGTAGCCATAGTTTTCTCCTGTACTTTCCAGGTATTCTAGCTATCCTTATCTTACCGTCAGGACATATGACACGCACTCTATCGTCTCCTAGAAGCTCTAGAACTTTTGCAAGCATCTCTCCTTCTCCCGGTAACCTTATTCTTACTGTCTCTCCCACGTTACAAGACCTTACCTGTCTTGTTATTAAGCTTTGTACCTCACGACTGCTCTGATCTCCTCCAGCCCTCGCTCTCGAGTGCTGAGACCGCTCTCTGGAGAGTCTCTGGGTTCAGAACTATAACATATATCCTAAGTCCCTCACCTCTCTCTGAGAATGCTCTAGCCATCGATCTTATAGAATCCTCAACAGATACGCCTCCAACTCCCGCACCCATGAGAGGAAACGCCAGACTAGTGATACCATGTCTCTTAGCCTCCTCCAGAGCCGCCAACGTGGCTCTGTAGACCTTGTCAGGACTTGACGGTGATGCAGGCTCCTCAACAGTTGGGGCATGTATCACGTATCGACACTTGAGCTTTCCAGCACCCGTCACAACGGCCTTACCGATCGGGCAGGGACCCTTAGACACGGCCTCCCTCTCGATCTCCTCGCCACCTCTCCTCCTTATGGCTCCAGCTACTCCTCCACCCATGACAAGCCTCGTGTTCGCAGGATTAACAATAGCGTCCCCAGAGAACTCTGTTAGATCACCAACCTCCAGAACTATCTCAACATTGCCTCTTCTAAGGACAATCCTCACATAGAGAAGACCGCAGGAGAGCTTATAAGCAAGATCCTATATTCCTAAAGTACCTAGAGGTACATAATACTAAGAAGAATAGAAAACCAGAAAGTATATAAAACACATAATCACATAAAGAAAACGATGATGAGCCTAGCCATGACCGTGCTCCACGTGAGAGCACTGAACAGACTACTCAACTTCATAGCAGAATTCTCATCAAAACACGGAAGAGACCCCTACACAAGAGAGATCCTCAGAAACATAAAAACGTGGGGACACGGTCACAGGATGATTAAGCTCGCAGAGAAGCTAGGACTAATAGAAAGATATGAGGACAGACACCCAACAAACAAGAGAATAAAATGCATATACAACACAATAACAGGAAAAGGAACAAGATTCCTCTCACTAGTACAGTTAATAGCAGACATAGACCACACAAACACAGAGACAGAAGAAAACAAAGACGAAGACGAACCACCATAAACATTATAAATTACCGAAAAAATCTCAGGAAAGAAACCCACTCAACATTATCGAGCACCATCTTCAGAACCTTTCAATTCTACTAGAACTCCTGAACGTGTGGGCGCTTTTGGCTTTTTGTTTGGGCGCGCACGCGTTACCAATGATTGGTAACGCGTCCCGGGCCTTAAGAGGCGTTAAATCGCGCGCAGGATTGTGGAGCGGTAGGTTCCTGGGTCTGGGTTTTATTCCTGTGTTTCTGTTTCTTGTTGTGTTTCTTCTTCTAGTTCTTCTATGAGTGTTTTTCCTCCTATTATGAGGTAGCCGTCTTTTTCTTGTATTTTTTCTTCTTTTTTGAATTGTTCTGCTCTTTTTAGTATTGTTTTGAATACTTTTTCTGGGTCGTATACTGGTATGTCGTGTTCTTTCTGGAAGTATCTTGTGATGTTTTTGATGTCTCTTAGGAGGAACTCGTATGTTTCTGGGCCTGATACTTTTACTGCTGATCCCCAGTCTATTATTACTAGTTCTGTTCCTGTGTTTACTATGTTGAATTCGCTTAGGTCTGCGTGTATTATTTTTCCTAGTATGAATCCTCGTTCAATGTATTTGAGTATTGTATGGTATGCTTGTTCTGGGTCGTCTGGTGGATATTCTTTGAGTAGTGGTGCTGGTACTCCTCTCTGTCCTTGGTATGATATGAACTCCATTACTAGTATGTTCCTGTAGAATGCTATTGGTCTTGGTACTCTTACTCCTGCCTCGTATGCGATCTTGAGGTTTCTGAACTCTTTTCTGCACCATACTTCCATTAGTCTGAATTTGCTGCTTGTTTTCACGTTCTCGAACCTGTGGTCATATACTATGTACTTCTGTCTTCCTCTTATGAACTGTGCTGTAAGCGTGTAGAATATCTTTATAGCGATGTCCTCTCCATTCGGAGTCTCTCCCCAGAAGACTTTTGCTTCTTTTCCCTGTGCTACAGGTCCATGTATGTCTCCTATGATTCTCCTGTTCATGAGCTCGTAAAGTGCTTCGAGGGTGTACTGGTTGAATACGTCGTCTACGGTCTTAAGTTGGTCAATATCCTTTATCTTGTATCTTCTCTTCTCCACGCGCTCCCAGAATAGGCTCATATATTGTATATATTACGGATCTTTCTAATAAATCGGTTCTCCTGTCTCACTGTGCCTCAACTTCTCTCCACTTTCTCCTCAGCTTCAGGAACTCTTTCAGAAGCTCTATCTCGTCATCAGTCAGATGCTGTCTATACTCTGTCAGAAGCTTCACAGCATGCTCCTCGGGGACGTAGACGTATAGCTCATCTCCCTCTCTTATATGTCTTCCAACTATCACCTTACCCTCTATCGAGATCGCGACCTCCATCCCCTTTCTAGCTAGTGGAACGTTCTTACCCTTGTCCTGTATCTGCATTATTCTTCCAACTATCTTACCGTCCGGTCTTACCAGTGGGTATCCTGGCTTTATCACTCCCTCAAGCACTCTTACCCCCACTATTGCTGGGTCGCTTCTCCTGAACACGCATCCTGGCAGTATCCTTATCTTTCCGGGTCTGATCAGCTTGTCGAGCTCTCTCTCCACCATTCTCTTCTTCTCCTCGTTGAACCAGTTCAGGAACTCTTCAACAAGCCTATACAGGATCTCGCTTCTAAATATCTTAACATCATAATGCTGTGCCTCGACCTCAACATCGTGAGGAACCTTCACGTTGAATGCAAGAATGGCACCGTAGAGTGGGTTCCTCTTCCTAACTATGGATGCATCGATCACGTCTCTCCTCGTTACAGGACCTATGTCAGCCTTCCTCACAGGTATGCCCTGACTCTTGAGGTACGATACCATGGCCTCCAGAGTACCTAACGTGTCTGCCTTAGCTACGACTCCCTCCCTATCGGTCTCTATCCTGACCTCCTCGACCTCCTCTCTAACCATCTTCACATACTTGTCTATCTCTGCCTCACTGGGAACAACATATACTGGGGCTCCAGGAACAGCCTGCTCTAGGCCCTCCGCTATTATCTTGACTCCTGCCGCTGCCTTGACCTCGCTCACGAACATGTACCTGTCCTCTGGGTCTCTCATCTCGTCTAGTGGCTTTGGTAGGACTAGCATCTTCACTTTTGTTACTACTGGTCCCTGGAGTCCCATGGTTACTATGAGATCTCCCTTCCTTATGATCCCGTCATATAGCACTACATCTATCGTTGTTCCCCATCCTTTCTCCTCCTTGACCTCGAGTATGACTCCTTTTCCGGGTCCTGAGGTCACTCTCAGCTTGTCCTTTGTGAATCTCTGTGTCAGTCCTGCGAGGACTACTAGCAGGTCCGGTACTCCTTCTCCAGTCATGGCGCTTGTGGGAACTATTGGTACTTGTCTTGACCAGTCTGTGACTCTGTCATATCTGTCTGCCTCTATGCCAAGTTTCAGGAACTCGTCTATGACTCTCCCCATCAGCTCCTCGAGTCTTGCCTGCACCATCTCGTCCTGCTTCTCTATGGTCTCTATGAAGGGAGCGTTCGGATTAGGCTTCCATCCATATATTCTATCTATCTTATTTAGAGCTACGACAAACGGGATCCCCCTCGACCTTATGAGAGCAAGACTCTCGTAAGTCTGCTCTTCGAACCCCTTCATCACGTCTATCACAAGAATAGCAATGTCTGCCACCGATCCTCCTCTCCTACGTAGGTTAGAGAACGCTGCATGGCCTGGAGTATCAACCATGAGGAATCCCTTTATCCATATCCTACCCTTCAGTCTGAACTTCTCGAGAAGTTTCGCAGTGAACTTCTCTACTGCTGGCCACGGTATGAATGATAGTCCTATGTGCTGTGTTATCATTCCAGGCTCTCTGAAGGCTACTGCCGTGCCTCTGATCTTGTCGAGTAGGAGAGTCTTTCCTACGTCTACGTGTCCTACGACTACCACTATTGGTGGTCTAATATCCATCTCTGTTTCCTGTCTTCGCTTGTCCTCGCGCATCGTTCTTCACTATATGAACTACTAAGGTACTCTTCAAAAACTTTTAAACATAGCTGGCATATACGCTCTAGCCCTTCGTAGACTACTGTTAAAAATCCTTACGCCTAGATCTAGAAGGATATGGTACGTTGTCCAGTCTGTGGTAAGTTGTATACTAACTCCACGGCTCTTCTGAAACATATAAGACTTAAAAGCAGGTTCGATAAGGAGCACGCACATCTGTGGAGGGAGTTCCAGGAATTTGTAGATAATATAGATGATGAGGAGCTTAAACATCTTGGAAAGACAGAGCTCTTCAGAAAGTTTCTCGAGTACAAAATGAACGGAGGAGGATACAGGCCTCCGACCCCAGAGAATAACGGTAACATAAGGTGACTCCCAGATACCTCACGTTCTCGAGGTAAAAATACTTTCACTCTACACTACGTATACGTTGTGAAACAATTCCCTATTAAACTAGGTAAACACAGAATATAGTGAGGATGACCTCCGCAAGGAGATGCACATATAGACTACAGCTGCTAGAGAGGAGAGAGGAGCTACTCTACAATAAGCTACTCCTACTCGAGCATGAGCTCAGGAAGTACAGGCTCGACATAGCTAAGAAGGTATGCGAGCTCACGGACCCAGACTCGATACGCGAGATAGTGAAGATGGTTGACGTAGAGCTCTCGAGAGAGGAGGACATACGTAGGTACCAGAAAGTGTCTAAACCCGAGAAAGCGATAAGCGAGGACTCTGAGCCTGTGCTCGATGATCATGCTAGGATAATTGACAGGGAGAGCGAGATAGTTGAGGAGTACTATCTTGGACAGAGAGTGCTTGAGAGGCTTCTAATATCGTCGTGGTGACCATGTTCGACCTACTGAGAAGATATGGGAAGTACCTTGGGGGAATAGATTATGAGAAGATAGAGCAATTGATAGCCAGCGAGGATGAGAGGCTTAGAATGCTTGAGAATGCTCTTCTAAGTGAGTTCACAGAGAAGAGGAACCTGGAGCCTCTACGGGATAGAGGTACATTCATGAGAAATGTTCTAGAGCTTGAGAAGAGAAGGCTACAGACGAAGTTGGAGATGTTGAAGAAGAGGGAGAAGGATCTAACAGAGATGCTTGTAGAGTTGAAGACGAGGCCTGGAGTCACCCTGTACGAGATAAACAAGCTTGTCAGAGAGATAAAGAGGACGCGTAGAGAGATTAGAAGAGTGAAGAAGTTGTTAAAATATCTCGACTATTCTTCTATGCAAGTGTGAGAGTAGGAGTAGTTGACTTCGGGGGACAGTACAATCATCTGATATATAGGAGATTGAGAGAGCTAGGTATAGATGCCGAGATGTTTCCGCCAACACTCTCGTTAGAGGAGGTAGAGTCAAAATATGATGGTATAGTTCTTAGTGGTGGCTCGTTCAACATACCTGACGATATAGATAAGGTTGGAAACGCGTTCGAGTATGCTAAGAGGTTCAGCAAACCAATACTCGGGATATGTCTTGGGCATCACATAATAGCGTACAGTTATGGAGGTGAATTATCAAAGTCAAACCCTGAGTTTGGGGAGGTTATTATATATGTAGATGATGAGGATATAATACTCAGAGGGATGGGTGAGAGCTTTATAGCATGGGAGAGCCATAATGTCGAGGTGTCTAGGCCGCCAGAGAACTTTCAGGTTCTGGCTCACAGTGACCTGGTAAGGGTTCAAGCTATGAGACACACGTCACGGCCAATATTTTCTGTACAGTTTCATCCTGAGGTTGAGCATACTGAGAACGGTATTCAGGTCTTTAGGAACTTCGTTGAGATATGTCGTCGATGATGAGCTTTCGGTCGCCCTGAACGTTGATGACTCTTCCTCTCACTGAGGAGTAAGATATT
>JAADER010000023.1 GCA_013153275.1 Thermoproteota archaeon | reverse complement strand
AGAGTCCTCCGAGGAAAAGACTGAAAAATCATAGTAGACTAACTAGTCTGTGGATCTCTTAACCTTCGTACTCTGGTACCTATCGATACCAGCTGTGGCGATATTCGTTGGAGGAATGGTATACAAGGTAATGAGATATGCCTTAATGGCTAGGATACTAGTTCCAAAACCGGAATTTCGCTGGAGAGAGATCGCTATAAAGAAGGGATCTTTCTGGGACATAGGATTCTGGCACTGGATAAAGGAGCTCATAGCCGTGTTTCTGAGACCAATAATATGGTCGCTACGTGTCAACGTTCTCGACTTCGTTGGTGGCTTGCTGATGCTTCACATTCTTGGAGTCATACTGATACTCTTCCTAGTTGGGACGCATGTCGCAATATGGTTCAACTACGTACCCTATCTAAAGATAGGTCTACTCAACTTTGTGCCACTGATACTGTTAATAGAGAAGATCTGGTTCTTCCTCTGCCTAGCAGTCAAGTATAGCACACAGGTAGTAGCAATCAGTCCATGGAGCATAATAGTTATTGCAGGTAATGCCTACGTCCTCGCTCTATGTGTCCTAGCAGCCATAGCATACAAGTTTGTTGATCACCTAATAAAGGTGAAGAGAGGAATCATAAACATAAGACCAGGAGACTTCGCAGCACTTCTGCTACTTCTGGCAGTCATACTGACAGGGTTCCTGACAGCATTCTCACCAATAACTACGCCAATACCAGTGCAGAGGTTCCTGCTAGGACTACACATACTGTTTGGAGAGATCTTCTTCATGACACTGCCATTCACGAAGTTCTCGCACTTCCTGTTTGGATACTGGTACGGTAAGATTCATGAGCTATACGATGCATATGCTAAGAGAGGGGTGTAAGCCATGATGAGGGCAGAAACAAAGAACCTAGACAAAGCCTTCTGGAGATTAAGCAGATACATAGAGTCAAACACCATACACTATGTTGAGAACTGCATAAGCTGTGGAATATGTTACGAGATATGCCCAGCATATCACCTAGACCACAGGTATGCTCCAGCACCCATAGGAGAGTGGTTCAGAAGATTCTATCGTAGACAGATGAACCCCATCGCTAGGGTCCTCGGAAAACTAGCACATGCCTATCCTCTGACACTTGAGAACCTGACCAGAGCGAGAGAGTATGCGTATAGATGCACAAACTGTGGAGCATGTTACATGGTATGTGCAGCAGGTATAGACAGTGGACACCTAGCCTTACTAACGAAGAGCCTCATCAACGATGCTGGATTAACACCACAGGTACTGAAGGTTCTCAATGAGATGGAGCTGAAGATGACCTACATGACAAGCAAGGTACAGGAACTATATGGAAAACTTGTTGAGGAGATCAAGAAGATAGCAGGAGGAGAAGCACACGTAAATGAACCAGACAGGTCAGCGTACATCCCAATATCAGTATGCGATCTAGTGTTTGCTAAAGATACAATACTTTCAACGATAAGGATCCTCGAGAAGCTCGGCATCACGTGGACCATACCTGACGCTCCAGTAGGAATAAGGCCTCCGATGGGGTACGTGGTAGGTGACTTCACGAGCTATGCAGCGCTGATAAGGAGGATATACATCAATGCTAAGGAGCTTAATAGCAGGATGATACTCGTGGTAGACTGTGGATACATGTATCCTGCACTGAGGTTTGAGGGTCCATATATAGCCGAGATGGAGCAACCATGTAAGGTGCTAAGCATTGTTGAGCTTCTAGAGGACTATGCTGAGAGAGGACTACTACATCTGAGGAAGATAGCTGATGTCGCGACCTGGCATGACCCATGCATGCTCATGAGAAGAGGAGGAGTAGAATGTCCACACGCGATACTTGAGGACTCAACATTCTTCTCTAAACTGAAGTGGTCAGGAAAGTACTCCAGATGCTGTGGAGGAGGATCCCACATGTTCTTCCTCCAGGAAGAAGTAGCAAAAGCTCTCTCAGAGGTTCTAGAGGTTGACCTAGTGAAGATGCTTGAGAAGGATACTTTCGCCAAGAAGATAGCCGAGTTCGGGTACGAGATGGCTAGACACCGTGCTCAGGAGATAATTGATAATGGTCCAAAGATAGTTATCACAGCATGCACATCATGCATATTCATGCTGAGAAAGGCCATATCGGAGTCGACGATGCCGTTCATCGAGGTTAAGCATCTTGCAGAGTTCGTCGCTAAAAACATGTACTAGTTCAGAGGCTTATGAGAACTACCGATGCGGTAGATAAACATAGAAGAACTATTTTCAATTTATCAAAATCTCTTAACCTTATCATAGAGTAGAGTGTCGGAATTATAAAGGCGAACCTCAATATGAGCGACGTTATGGAGATCTCACCAACTGCATAGCATATTAAGGCTAGATAGGATCCAACACAGCTACATGCTCCAGCGAGGACGCTGGCAGCTAGCACATCTCTGTTCACGCTTTCTCTTCTCCTATAGTAACATACCAGTAATGTGAGCTCGAAGAGATACATCAGAAATATGCAGAATGGAAAGTTCGTCAGAAGACCCATGATCCTGAAGACCTTCACCATGACCCCCAGAAAGCCCCATGAGAAGAACGTCACGAGCGCATATGCTATACCGATAACGTTCAGATAGTTCTCAGGTCCTCTCAAGGCCTCGTACATTGATAAGAGTATTGTTAGAATGACTATGTAAAGACCAACACATTGGTAGAAGTCTAATCTCTCTTTAAAGATTAGGAGCCCCACTATTAGAGGTATTATGAAATTTAATCCAAGTATTATATTTACCAAGCTGGGGCTAGAGGTTGCGTTGGCTCTGTAGAGCGAGACTGCACCTACCGCGCTCAACGTTCCGAGACTTGTACCGCATAGTAGATCTCCTATGTTTATACTAGTTCTACCAAGTATGAATATTATTAATAACGATAATAATGTTGCAACGGCGTTGAGAATTATTAGGAAGGCGCTCTCACTGCCGTATCTTGATCCTATTATATATAGTGTTCTGGATGTTCCAAAGAGCACGAGAGATATTATGGCCAGGTATATCCATCGCACTTTAAGTATGTGTTAGGGGATATGCTTAATTATTTCTCTAGAATCATTATAGGATAGCTAATGACAGAGAAGTATCTCGAAATGTTCAGGTTATCGTCAAGATTGTACGAGGACGCTCGCAACTTATTTCCAGGCGGTGTTAACAGTCCTGTCAGGCTCATGAGACATCTACCCTATCCATTCTATGTTAGGGAAGCATATGGACCATATCTAGTCACCGTGGACGGTATAAAACTCATAGACTTCTGTATGGGTTTCGGTCCTCTAATACTTGGTCACAGACCTGCCCCAGTTCTTGAGGCTGTGAGAAGACAGCTGGAGAAGGGATGGATGTATGGTGCTCCTACCGAGCTAGAGATAGAATATGCTAAGACGATAATGAGGCATTTTCCAAGCATAGAGATGATGAGGATAGTTAACACAGGAACTGAGGCGACAATGAACGCCATCAGGCTAGCTAGAGCGTACACTAAGAGGAAGCTCATAGTGAAGTTTGACGGCTGCTACCACGGTGCGCATGACTACGTCCTAGTTAAGGCGGGGAGTGGAGCAGCAACGTGGGGTGTACCTACTAGTGCTGGAGTTCTTGAGGAGGTTGCAAAATGTACAATAGTGCTACCATTTAACGATGTAGAGTCCGTCGAGCACACATTCAAGCGATATGGTAACGATATAGCTTGTGTGATCGTTGAGCCTGTGATGGGGAACTACGGTCTAGTTCCTGGAGAGCCCGAGTTCATTAGGACCCTACGGAAGCTCTGTGATGAGTATGGGTCTGTTCTAATATTTGACGAGGTTATAACAGGGTTCAGGGTAGACATAGGAGGAGCTCAGAGGCTCTATAACGTGCGTCCTGATCTGACGACTCTAGGAAAGATAGCTGGGGGAGGCTTTCCTATAGGGATATTTGGAGGTAAGAGAGAGATAATGGAGCTTGTGACCCCTCTGGGACCAGTATACAATGCTGGAACGTTCAATGCTCACCCGGTCTCGCTAGCTGCAGGTCTCGCAACGATTAGAGAGCTCGAGAAGATGTACCCTTACGAGACAGCTAACAGGGCTGCTGAGACGATTGCTAAGGCGATTATCGATACTGCTAATGATGTCAGGATCAGCGTAAGTGTGGTACAGTTAGCGTCAATGTTTCAACTATACTTTACTGAGAGAAGAATCAGGAACGCGGATGATGTGAGGTCAAGCAACGTCAAGATGTACGAGGAGCTTCATAGGAGATGCCTAGCTAGAGGGCTCTACCTGACTCCTAGCCAGTACGAGGTGAACTTCACATCTGCTGCCCATGATGAGGAAGTTGTTCAGAGATCTGTTGAGATTTTATGTGAGTGTCTGAGAGAGATTGCTAGAGCTTGAACTCTGATAACTCTATTGTACAGGTTTCACCAAACTTGCAGTTTGTCAGATCGTACGTCTTCTTGAACATCTGTTCTATTGTTGCAGAGTAGAGTATAGCTATGGCGCAGGGTCTCACATGTACTCTCTCCACTATGTCAGGTCTCTTTCTTATCAGGTCCTCTATGAGTAGACATATCTTAGTGAACACACATCCTCTAACATGTATCTGTATCTTACCATCCTGGAGGCTTGACCTTACGGCGCTTGCAGCTTTTAGGGGACCCGCCTCGTGAAGTATGTTGTCGAGTCTCTCTAGGCATGTCTCTATGCTGTTTGTCGAGTGAAGGTATCTTACAACTACATGCTTTGCTGCAAGTCTTGCTGCTTCTCTCACCATGGCTAACCATCCTCTTCCTGTCATCAGTTGGTGTGCAGCGTGGATTAGTGCTACTAGCGCTATGTCTCTTATGTCCATCTGTGGCAACGCTTCTGGGGATATCATCTCTACCTACGGATTAGGATCTTCCTCACTGCCTCTATATATTTATCAAACTCAAGGAGCACTAGGCCTATGTTTGGCTCGCGGTTAGTTACAACTCCAACATATATCTTCCTTCCTTCCGGAACCTCATCTACGGAGAGCGATCTGACTATTATCTTGCCTTCTGGACCGCTCAGCATGGCCTCGTCTAGGGTAGAGTTCATTAACGAGCGATAGACTTTTCTTGATGGTCCCATGAATACTGACAGCATTGCTGCTATCGTATGTGATGATGAGGGGACCTCATATGCTATGTATGCATGTATCAGTAGGCCATCGTCTCTTGCTATTATCACTCCTCTCACATCTGGCTGGCACCTATCTACTAGCTCGCGTGAGAGCTTTTCTAGCATCATTGCTACACTTTCAGACATTACGTATGCATTTTTTCAGTGTTTTAATAAGGTTACGCTACCATATGCCTGATATGTCTAGCAACATACATCCATGCGTAGTTAAACATATAACTAACCTCAGTCAGAGAACCATAAGTGGGCTGCAGAATATATAGAGTGAGAGGAAACAGGTACAGCATGCTTAGGAGAGATCCAGAGACCCTTCTGAGAACGGTCCTAGAGGGAAAGGTTAGAGAGCTCCTCATAGAGATAGATGATCCGGTAATTAGAAGAGCAAAGTGATGAGACCTGGCAAGGCTTAGAGATGCTGAGAATAGGGTACACTGATCAGAAGTACTCTCTAATCATCCTCATAAGCTTAAGGGCATCCCTCTCCGGGCGAGGAGACTCACATACTATCGATACCTCTCTAAAAGAATCATACTTCCTTAGAGCCTCGAGAACAAGCCTAAAATCTGGAGGACCCTCACCCACAGGAACATGATAGTCCTCAAAATCGCTAACAGAAGTAAAATGACAATGCAACCTATCAAGCTCTGGAAGACCCTCACGAATAATCTGGAGAACCCTCTCAAAAGACATGGAGCCCCTGTACCTAACATATATGTGAGCCCAGTCAACACAGGGAACAACAACGTCAGGACCAGCCACCCTACACAGCCTCACGACCTCCTCAACAGACCCAAACTGGCATCCACGAGCCATCACCTCTACAGCTATCCTACATCTCAGACCTCTCTCCCTAACATAATCAACAATCCTCATAAAATAATCACGAACAATAGAAAAACACCTAGAAGGACCATAAGAACCATAATACCCAACATGAACAACAACATACTCACAACCAAGAACACAAGCCAAATCAAGACACCTCAAAACAACACTAAGACTCCTATCCCTAACAACAGACCTCTCAGAACAAAAATTAACAAAATAAGGACCATGAACACTACACCTCAAACCAAACCTAGACACAACATCACGAAGACAAGAAACAAACCCACAAGAAAAATCAACACCCCTAAAAAACCCAAACTCAACCCAACCAACACCAAGACACCTCAACAACCTAACACGACGAAAAACACCACCATCAACAGAAACAGAAACACCAACCACAACCCTCACAAAGAAAAACTTAAAAACCAACCAACATAAAACAATTACGACAAAAAGCGGGGGTGCCCGAGCCTGGCCAAAGGGGGCGGGT